>NZ_JACBWZ010000195.1 GCF_013870595.1 Streptomyces sp. WELS2
GCGCCGGACGGCGCCGCCGCGGTCCTGCTCACCCCGGCCCACCAGTTCCCGACGGGCACCCCGCTGCACCCCGACCGGCGGGCCGCCGTCGTGGACTGGGCGCGGCGCACCGGCGCACTGGTGCTGGAGGACGACTACGACGGCGAGTTCCGCTACGACCGCCAGCCCGTCGGCGCCCTCCAGGGCCTGGACCCCGACCGGGTGGTCTACCTGGGCACCGCCAGCAAGTCCCTCGCGCCCGGGCTGCGGCTGGGCTGGATGGTGCTGCCGCCGGCCCTGGCGGAGGAGGCGGTGGCGGCCAAGGGGCACACCGACACCTGCGGGGCGCTGGACCAGCTGACGCTGGCCGAGTTCCTCACCTCCGGCGCCTACGACCGGCACGTCCGCTCCGCCCGCCTGCGCTACCGGCGCCGCCGTGACGCCCTCGCCGCGGCCGTGGCGGACCGGGCGCCGTCGGTGCGGGTGACGGGCATCGCGGCCGGACTGCACGCGGTGCTGCGGCTCCCGCCGGGCCTGGAACAGCCGGTGGTCCAGGCGGCGGACCTCCAGGGCCTGGCCCTGCACGGCCTGTCCTACTACCGCCACCCCGACGCACCGGCCGACCCCCCGGACGCCCTGGTGGTCGGCTACGGCACCCCTTCGGACAGCGCGTGGACGGGCGCGCTGGAGGCACTGTGCCGGGTGCTGCCGTAGCGGGCGGGCGGAATGCGAATTCCGCCGTGTGGGGTGCCGGTGTACGGGGCGGAGAATTGGCGGGTGTGTTTCTCCGGTGTCCTGATTCGTATTTCCGGTGGTTTCGGTCCCGTGGTTGGCCGGAAATACGCTCCCTGGCCCTCATGTGCTTGGTGCAGGCTTTGCCGCCGGAAGGGGCACATGCCCGTCCCGCACCGATGGAATGGAGTGTTCCATGAAACGTCTGCTGGCCGGTGTCTTCGGCGCGGCCGTGCTGGCCTCCGGCGCCCTGGTGGCCAACGCGGGGACCGCGCAGGCGGTACCGCAGGCCTGTCGTACTCCCTGGACCGACGGCACCACCTACGGAGTCTCCTGTTCCGGCGGTCCGTACATCGCCGTCGCGCAGTGCAAGAACGGTCAGTGGGTCCAGGGGGCGTCGGCGAGCAACTACAGCTGGTCGTACGCCTACTGTTCCACCGTGGGTTCCACTTACAAGAGCGGCACCGGTTACGTCCTCTACCTGTGACCCGAGCCCGGTAAGAAATGCTCGCCCGCTTCCGAGGGGCGGGCGGGCAATTCCCGTGGGAAAGGGCGAAGGAAAGACCGGCCGATTACGAAATCCGCGCGGCCGGATCACCCGCTGCGGGCGCCGCTGCGTCCGGCACGCGCCTACGGCACACACCTCTCCGCCGCCATGCGCCGTGTAGTGTCCCGCCCGGCGGATGAACGCGGGGGCCCCGTACGGCTGTGCGGTACCGGTCTCTAGGCTGACCGCCGAACGCTCATCCGACGGGGGAGAGACACCATGGCGCACAACCGGAGGCGACTCCGCTCCGGCACGGTCGTCCTGGGCGGTGTGGGCCTGCTGGCCGCCGCCCTCACGGCCTGCTCGTCCGACCCGGACAAACGCTGCGTGGACCGCGGCAGTTACGACCTCTCCAAGGGTTACAAGGTCGTCTCCGACAAGAACTGCAAGACGACGGGCGGGAGCGGTGTCTCCTCCTCGGGCCGGAAGAAGCCCGTCAAGAAGGGCGCCAAGCGGCCGGTCGACGCCGCCTGGTACTACGACGGCAAGGAGAGGAACGGCTGGGTCGACGGCGGTTCCTTCACCAAGTCCGGTGGATCGGGCGGGAGTTCGGGCGGCTCGTCGTACGACGACGGCAGCGGCGGAGGAAGTCACGGCGGGGTGAGCCGCGGCGGCTTCGGCGGCGGCTCGCACGGCTCCGGCGGCTGACCGGAGGACGCGCATGGAACGCCGTACCACGACCCCCCGCCCCGGCTGGCAGCAGACCGTCGAGGCCCAGGGCCTGATCTACCCCCTCACCCGCCACCCCGACGACTCCCTGCGGCCGTACTGGGACGAGAGCGCCTACTACGTCTTCTCCCTGGAAGAGGTCGAGGCGCTGGAGGAGACCGTCGCGGAACTGCACCGCATGTGCCTCGCGGCGGCGGACCACATCGTGGCGCGGGACCGGCTCGCCGACCTCGGCATCACCGACGCGCGGGTGGCCGCCGCGGTCACCGAGTCCTGGCACCGCCGCGCCGAACTGCCGTCCGTCTACGGCCGGTTCGACCTGCGCTACGACGGCACCGGCCCGGCGAAGCTGCTGGAGTACAACGCCGACACGCCCACCTCGCTGGTGGAGGCGGCCTCCCCGCAGTGGTTCTGGATGGAGGAACGTTTTCCCGGCGCCGACCAGTGGAACTCCCTGCACGAACGCCTGGTGGCGGCCTGGCGCGCCCAGGCCGCGCTGCTGCCGCCCGGCGCCTCCCTGCACTTCGCGCACTCCGCCGCCGACGAACTCGGCGAGGACCTGATGACGGTCGCCTATCTGAAGGAGACGGCGGAGCAGGCCGGCCTCGCCACCGACTGGCTCGCCATGGAGGAGATCGGCTGGGACTCCCTCTCCGGCCGCTTCGTCGACAAGCGGCTCGGCTTCATCCGGGGCATCTTCAAGCTCTACCCCTGGGAGTGGCTCACCACCGACGCCTTCGGTCCCCACGTCCTGGACACCCTGGACAACGGCGGCGGCACCGGCAGCACCCTGTGGATCGAGCCGGCCTGGAAGATGCTGCTGAGCAACAAGGCCCTGCTGGCGATCCTCTGGGAGCTGTACCCCGGCCACCCCAACCTCCTGCCCGCCTACCTCGACGGCCCCCGCGAGCTGGCCGACACCACCGGTTACGTGGCCAAGCCCCTGCTGGGCCGCGAGGGCGCCGGCATCACCGTCCACGAGCCCGGCACCCCGCCGGCCCCTCGCGAGGACCCCTGCTGCTACCAGCAGCTGGCCCCCCTGCCCGCCTTCGACGGCAACCACGTCGTCCTCGGCACCTGGGTCGTCGCCGGCGAACCGGCGGGCCTCGGGATCCGTGAATCCACCGGCCTGATCACCGACGAGTACGCCCGCTTCCTGCCGCACGTGATCCTCTAGGTCCTGTCGTCGGACTCCCGCCGTCCGCCCGGAGGGGCGGACCGGCGCCGCGTCAGGTGCGTGTTCTGGGGGCCCCGGCCGGAGGCTGGGGGAGTGCCGGGCCCCGACCCTCGTACCGGGCGTATTCGGGTCCGGGCCCGGTGCGGCGAGTGGGGGTGCCCCCTGCTCGAAGAGCCCGGGGGAGCGTGCATGGCGTCGCGAGGCAGGCGGGAGTCCGACGACAGGGCCTAGGCGGCCGCGGCCCCGAGCAGCGCCTCCACGGCCCCCCGCGCGTGCCCCGCCGCCGACGGGTCGCCCGTGATGCCCGCCGTGACGATGGCGCCCTCGGCCAGGAGGAAGACCGGTTCGGCGAGCGGGAGTCCCGTGGCCCGGACCCAGGCCGACAACTGGGCGTGGAAGGCGTGCTTGTGGGCGCGGACCTCGCGCAGTACCGCCTCGGAGGAGGCGCCCAGTTCGCCGTGGGCGTTGATCCAGGCGCAGCCGCGGAAGCCGGGCTCGGCGAACCACGCGGAGAGCCAGTCGAAGACCGCCAGCACCCGCTCGCGCGGACCGGTGACGCGCTCCACGTGCGCGGCCAGGCTCTCCCGCCAGCTCCGGTCGCGCCGTCGGAGCACGGCGACGAGCAGGTCCTCCTTGGTCGCGAACAGCCGGTAGATCCGCTTCAGGGGCAGCCCGGACGCCTCCCGGACCCGGTCCATGCCGACCGCCTGGATGCCGTGCGCGTAGAAGAGCGCCTCGGCGGCGTCCAGCAGCAACTCGCGGTCCAGGCGGTCGCGTTCCTCGGTGGCGGGGGCGGGCATCCGGGCTCCTCGTGTCTCCTTGACGTTGAGAACGGTCGTTCTCTACCTTAGCCGCAGTGATCGAGAACGACCGTTCTCGACCTGGTCCGCGCCGAGGAGACCGCCGTGCCCGAAGCCCGCCCGCCCTACCCGCCGTTCACCCTGGAGACCGCCTGGCAGAAGGTCCAGGCGGCCGAGGACGCCTGGAACACCCGCGACCCCCACCGCGTCGCCCTCGCCTACACGGAGGACTCCGTCTGGCGCAACCGCGACCGATTCCTCACCGGCCGGGACGAGATCGTCGCCTTCCTCACCGGGAAGTGGCGCCGCGAACTGGACTACGCCCTGCGCAAGAGCCTGTGGAGCTTCCACGAGGACCGCATCGCCGTCCGCTTCCAGTACGAGTGCCGCGACACCGACGGGCAGTGGTGGCGCTCCTACGGCAACGAACTGTGGGAGTTCGACGAGTACGGCCTGATGCGCCGCCGCGAGGCGAGCATCAACGACGTGGCCATCGACGAATCCGACCGGCGCGTCTTCGGACCCCGGCCCGCCGCCGAGCACGGCACCGACCTTCCCTTGCGCTGATCAGGCCCCGAGCAGCACCTCCCGCAGCTGCTCCACGCCCCGGTCCAGATCCTCCTCGCCGATCACCAGCGGGGGCGCGATCCGGATCGTCGCCCCGTGGGTCTCCTTGACCAGGACCCCACGGGCCAGCAGCCGCTCGGAGATCTGCCGCCCGGTGCCCACCGCGGGCGCGATGTCCACCCCGGCCCACAGCCCCCGCCCGCGCACCGCCGTCACCCGGCCCGTCCCGGCCAGCTCGCCCAGCAGCCGGTGCAGCCGCTCGCCCAGCCGGGCCGCCCGCTCCTGGTACTCGCCCGTCCGCAGCATCGCGATCACCTCCAGCGCCACCGCGCAGGCCAGCGGATTGCCGCCGAACGTCGACCCGTGCTCACCCGGCCGGAACACCCCGAGCACCGCCGCGCTCGACACCACCGCCGACACCGGCACGATCCCCCCGCCGAGCGCCTTGCCCAGCACGTACACATCCGGCATGACCCCCTCGTTCTCGCACGCGAAGGTCCGCCCGGTCCGGCCCAGCCCCGACTGGACCTCGTCGGCGACGAAGAGCACGTTCCGCTCCCGGGTCAGCTCCCGCACCCCCGCCAGATAACCGGCCGGCGGCACGATCACCCCCGACTCGCCCTGCACCGGCTCCAGCAGCACCGCCACCGTGTTCTCCGTCAGCGCCCCCCGCAGCGCGGTCAGATCGCCGTACGGCACGATCTCGAACCCCGGCGTGTACGGCCCGAAGTCCGCCCGCGCCGCCGGATCCGTGGAGAAGCTGATGACGGTCGTCGTACGGCCGTGGAAGTTGCCGCCCGCCACGACGATCTTCGCCATCTCCGCGGGCACCCCCTTCACCCGGTAGCCCCACTTCCGGGCCGTCTTGACGGCGCCCTCCACCGCCTCCGCGCCGGTGTTCGCCGGCAGCACCATCTCCATCCCGCACAGCTTCGCCAGCTCGGCGCAGAACGCCGCGAACCGGTCGTGGTGGAAGGCGCGGGAGGTCAGCGTCAGCCGCTCCAGCTGCCGCCGGGCCGCCCCGACCAGCCGGGGGTGGCCGTGCCCGAAGTTCAGCGCCGAGTAACCGGCCAGCAGGTCCAGGTACCGCCGCCCCGCCACATCCGTCACCCACGCCCCCTCGCCGGTGGCGAGCACCACCGGCAGCGGATCGTAGGTGGGCGCGCAGTGCGCGGCGGCGAGGGCGACGAGGTCTTCTTCGGCAGCGGTCACGGACACTCCCGGATCGGCCCGGATACGACGATGACCTCCTTCTTAACCCCACTCGCATGGTGGACGCGGGATCTCTCCGCCCGGCGCGCCCGGTAGGCTGACACCCGGGCCGTGACTGGCGCGCTGGGATGGGACGGACCATCGGGGAGCGGCCCGAGCGGTAAGAGTGCCGTGCGCCTGGGCCGAACGTGAACGCTGTACGTACACCGTCCGGAGGTCCCGATGCCCGAGAACGCCGCCCCCCTCTCCACCGAGTCCACCGCCTTCCGCGCCGCCCTCGACGTGATCCGCGCCGTGGAGCCGCGCGTCGCCGACGCCATCGGCCAGGAGGTCGCCGACCAGCGCGGGATGCTCAAGCTGATCGCGTCCGAGAACTACGCCTCCCCGGCGACCCTGCTCGCGATGGGCAACTGGTTCAGCGACAAGTACGCCGAGGGCACCATCGGCCGCCGCTTCTACGCCGGCTGCCGCAACGTCGACACCGTCGAGGCCCTCGCCGCCGAACACGCCCGCGAGCTCTTCGGCGCCCGCCACGCCTACGTCCAGCCGCACTCCGGCATCGACGCCAACCTCGTCGCCTTCTGGGCCGTCCTCGCCGACCGCGTCGAGGTGCCCTTCCTGGAGAAGGCCGGCGCCCGCCAGGTCAACGACCTCACCGACGCCGACTGGGCCGAGCTGCGCCAGGCCTTCGGCAACCAGCGCATGCTCGGCATGTCCCTGGACGCCGGCGGCCACCTCACCCACGGCTTCCGCCCGAACATCTCCGGCAAGATGTTCGACCAGCGCTCCTACGGCACCGACCCGGCCACCGGCCTGATCGACTACGACGCCCTGCGCGCCCAGGCCCGCGAGTTCAAGCCGCTGATCATCGTCGCGGGCTACTCCGCCTACCCCCGGCTGGTGAACTTCCGGATCATGCGCGAGATCGCCGACGAGGTCGGCGCCACCCTCATGGTCGACATGGCCCACTTCGCCGGACTGGTCGCCGGCAAGGTCCTCACCGGCGACTTCGACCCGGTCCCGCACGCCCAGATCGTCACCACCACCACCCACAAGTCGCTGCGCGGCCCGCGCGGCGGCATGGTGCTGTGCGACGACTCCCTCAAGGACCAGGTGGACCGCGGCTGCCCGATGGTCCTCGGCGGCCCGCTCCCGCACGTCATGGCCGCCAAGGCCGTCGCCCTCGCCGAGGCCCGCCGGCCCGACTTCCGGGACTACGCCCAGCGCATCGTGGACAACTCCCGCGCCCTCGCCGAGGGCCTGATGCGCCGTGGCGCCACCCTCGTCACCGGCGGCACCGACAACCACCTCAACCTGATCGACGTCGCCACCTCCTACGGCCTCACCGGCCGCCAGGCCGAGGCGGCCCTGCTCGACTCGGGCATCGTCACCAACCGTAACGCCATCCCGGCCGACCCGAACGGCGCCTGGTACACCTCCGGCATCCGCGTCGGCACCCCCGCGCTGACCACCCGCGGCCTCGGCACGGCGGAGATGGACGAGGTCGCGGCCCTCATCGACCGCGTCCTGACCACCACCGAGCCGGGCACCACCAAGTCCGGCGCCCCGTCCAAGGCGAGCCACGTCCTGGACGAGAAGGTCGCCGACGAGATCGCCCGCCGCGCCACGGACCTGGTCGCGGGCTTCCCGCTCTACCCGCAGGTCGACCTCGGCTGACCCGCCCCCGGAAGGGACACCGGGAACCGCGCGCGGCCACGGGCGGCCCGCGGTTCCCCACCCACCCGACCCGTCCCGTCTCTCTGCGACAATGAGGGGTATGGCTTCAGACCGACCTCGTGTGCTCTCCGGTATCCAGCCCACCGCCGGCTCGTTCCACCTCGGCAACTACCTCGGCGCCGTACGCCAGTGGGTGGCCCTCCAGGAGTCCCACGACGCCTTCTACATGGTGGTCGACCTGCACGCGATCACGGTCCCGCAGGACCCGCGGGAACTGCGCGCCAACACCCGCCTGGCCGCCGCCCAGCTGCTGGCCGCGGGGCTGGACCCGGACCGCTGCACCCTCTTCGTGCAGAGCCACGTCCCCGAGCACGCCCAGCTGGCCTGGGTCATGAACTGCCTCACCGGCTTCGGCGAGGCCTCCCGCATGACCCAGTTCAAGGACAAGTCCGCCAAGCAGGGCGCCGACCGGGCCTCCGTCGGCCTGTTCACGTACCCGATCCTCCAGGTCGCGGACATCCTGCTGTACCAGGCCCACGAGGTGCCGGTCGGCGAGGACCAGCGCCAGCACATCGAGCTGACCCGGGACCTCGCCGAGCGCTTCAACGGCCGCTTCGGCGACACCTTCACGATCCCGAAGCCGTACATCCTCAAGGAGACGGCGAAGATCTACGACCTCCAGGACCCGGCGGTCAAGATGAGCAAGTCGGCGTCCACGCCGAAGGGCCTGATCAACCTCCTGGACGAGCCGAAGACCACGGCCAAGAAGGTCAAGAGCGCGGTCACCGACACCGACACGGTGATCCGCTACGACACCGAGCACAAGCCGGGCGTCTCCAACCTCCTCACCATCTACTCCACGCTCACCGGCAGGACCATCGCCGAGCTGGAGCAGGAGTACGAGGGCAAGATGTACGGCGCGCTCAAGACCGACCTCGCCGAGGTCATGGTCGACTTCGTCACCCCGTTCCGCGAGCGCACCCACCAGTACCTGGACGACGCCGAGACGCTGGACGCGATCCTCGCCAAGGGCGCCGAGAAGGCGCGGACCGTCGCCGCCGAGACCCTCGCGCAGGCGTACGACCGCGTGGGCTTCCTCCCGGCCAAGCACTGAGGCGTACGACCGCACGGGCCCGCACGGGCAGAGCGCTGCACATCACTTCCGCTGCGCCTGCCCACGGGGCACCCGTGGCCGTACAGTCGATGCCAACGGCCGTGGCCAGGCGGCCGAGACGACGACAGACGCGACGACAGGAGACGACGTGGGGACCGTAATGATCGGCGTGTCGATCGCGGTCCCGGAGCCTCACGGCAGCCTGCTCCAGGAGCGGCGCGCGGGCTTCGGCGACGCCGCGGCTCATGGCATCCCCACCCACGTCACGCTGCTGCCGCCGACCGAGGTGGACGAGGCCGACCTGCCCGCGGTCGACGCGCACCTGACCGAGGTCGCCGCGGCGGGCCGGCCGTTCCCGATGCGGCTGTCCGGCACCGGCACCTTCCGCCCGCTGTCACCGGTGGTCTACGTCCGCGTGGTCGCGGGCGCCGAGGCCTGCACCCGGCTCCAGCAGCGGATCCGCGAGGCGTCCGGGCCGGTGGCGCGCGAACTGCTCTTCCCGTACCACCCGCACGTCACCGTCGCGCACGGCATCGAGGAGGCGGCGATGGACCGCGCCTTCGAGGAGCTGGCGGACTACGAGGCCGAGTGGCCGTGCACCGGCTTCGCGCTGTACGAACAGGGCGCCGACGACGTCTGGCGCAAGCTGCGCGAGTACACGTTCGGGGGGCCGGTCGTGCC
>NZ_JACBWZ010000196.1 GCF_013870595.1 Streptomyces sp. WELS2
CGTCTACTCGCTGGGCGCCAAGCGGGTGTGGCTGGTCGACGCGACCGGCAAGCCGATCCGCACGTTCCCGGTGTGGCCGGGCACGGTCGCCCCGCGGCCCGGCCGCTACTCGATCACCCTGCGCACCCAGTCCCTCAAGGGCTCGGACGGCGTGGAGATCGAGCACGTCATGTACTTCACCAAGGCGGACGGCGTGAACGTGGCCTTCTCCAACGCGCTGGACGGCTCCTCCCCGCCCCCCGCGGGCGGCCAGAAGCTGGGCGGCATCCGCATGCACAAGGAGGACGGGGCCGCGCTGTGGTCCTTCGGCGACCAGGGCACGCGGGTCGCGGTCGTCAACTAGCGTCCGTCCCCGCCGGCGGCCGCCGGGCGGGAAGCTGGTTGACGATCAGCGCGACCCCGCTGATCAGGAAGATCCGGGTCGCCGCGTCCAGCCCGTTCCACGACTTCGACTGCCACATGGCGAACCACTCGCCGCCGATGGCGATGAACCCGCCGCCGAACAGCAGCATCAGCATCAGCAGCCCGTAGGTGGACCAGCGCCGCGCGGAGTCGTCCCTGCCCCGCGCCCACAGCCAGGTCCCCCACATCAGCAGAAGTGCCGCCACGCTCTCCCACACGATGATCAGCACGTAGGCGGTGTCCTCCAGGGCCGTGCTCGTCACGGCCCGCCACATCAGTGCGTCGTCCTTGAACGTGGTGTCCATCGACAGCACGTGCCGGACGTAACTCTGGTTGGTCCCGAAGTCGGTGATGTTCCCGAGCGCGACCAGGGCGATGTAGAGGGCGAGTATGCCGGTGAGCACCCCGGCGGCCGGCCTGAGGCCGGTGGGGCGGGTGGGAGTGGTGGTCATGGCTGGATTCTCTCCCGCCCAACACCGGCCTGACCCGGGGGTATTGAGCCACAGGACCGGTGAACCCCGGGTGTTGCCGCAGGGAACGCGGCCGGTCCGCCGGAGAACGACCCGTGGGGACGGTTTTGTCCCGCTGAACGGACTGTTCCCGGTCGATTACAGTGCTGCGCGTCGTACAGGCGGGCGGTGCCAGGGGAGGTCTGGTGGGGGTGACGACCGGTGCCGTCTGGGGCCGTGCCGAACAGCAGGACTATCGCAGCAGGGTGCGCGGGACCCTGCTCGGGGTGGCGGTGGGCGACGCGCTCGGCGGGCCGGCCGACCACCTCTCCCTGGAGCAGATCCGGGCCGCGTACGGGGGCCGGGGGCTGCTCGACCTGGCCGTCGGGCACGGCCGGCGCGGCAGCGTCACCCACCACACCCAGCTGACCCTGTTCACCGTCGACGGGCTGATACGCGCCCAGGTACGGCGGGACACCGGCGCCTGGCACCCGCCGACCGATCTGCACCGGGCGTATCTGCGCTGGGCGGCCACCCAGCGGGACTGGGGCCCGGACGAGCGCCGCGCCGAGGACGGCTGGCTGGCCCGCGAGGAGTGGCTGTACGCCCGCCGCGACCCCACCCGCGCGCTGCTCATCGGGTTCGGCGACCGGACCATGGGCACGCTCCAGTCCCCGAAGAACCCGCGGGAGACGGGCCCCGAGGCGGTCGCCCGCTCGGCACCCTTCGGGCTGCTCGTCGGCTGGGAGCCGCAGCTCGTCGTCCAGCTGGCCGTGGAGTGCGCGGCCCAGACCCACGGCCATCCCGTCGCCTACCTCTCGGCGGGCGCGTACGCCGTGATCGTGCACGGGCTGGCCCGGGGCGACAGCCTGGACGGCGCCGTGCAGCGGGCGCTCGCCCTGCTCACCGCCCGCCCCGGCCATCAGCCGGTGTGCGACGCCCTCCAGCACGCCCTCGGCACGGTACGGCAGGGCATGCCGACCCCGGCCCGGGTGGAGGAGCTGGCCGGCGACGGCACGGCGGACGGGCTGCTGGCCGCGTCCGTGTACTGCGCGCTGGTGGGGGAGGACGTACGGCACGGGCTGTGCCTGGCGGTCAACCAGAGCGGCCCGTCGGCGGCGGCCGGCGCCCTCACCGGGGGCCTCCTCGGCGCCCTGCACGGCGAGACGGCCCTCCCCCCGGCCTGGCTGGCCGAGCTGGAGGGCCGTCCCACGCTCCTCGAACTCGCCGACGACTTCGCGATGGAGATGACCCAGGGCCCGGCCCTGCACGGACCGGCCGGGGCGTCCCCGGGGTGGCTGGCGCGCTACCCCCGGGCGTGAGACCCCCTACGGCGCCCCCACCACGTCGTCGCCCGCCTCGGCCGGCACCGGCACCGCCGCCGGGTCGCCGTCGGTGTTCACCGTCTCGATGACGGCCACCCGCTGCGGTGTGTCCTCCGGCTTGAGGAAGCCGATCAGGATGTACAGGACCAGGGAGACCGCGAGCGGCACCGAGACCTGGTACTGGAGCGGCACACCGCCGTCCACGTTCCAGCTGATGGGGTAGTTGACCAGCCAGAAGGCCAGCAGGCCCACCGCCCAGCTGGTGAGCGCCGCCGTCGGCCCGGAGCGGCGGAACGGGCGCAGCAGCCCGAGCATCATGGGGATCGCGATCGGCCCCATCAGCCCCGCCACCCACTTGATGACGACCGTGATGATGTCCTTGAAGGCGGGGGAGTTGACCTGGGTCGCGACCGCCATGGACAGGCCGAGGAAGACGACCGTGGTGACCCGGGCCGCGATCAGCCCCGTACGCTCGCCCCAGCCCCGCGCCCTGGCCGACAGCACCGGCGCGAGGTCCCGGGTGAAGACCGCCGCGATCGCGTTGGCGTCGGAGGAGCACATGGCCATGGTGTGGGAGAAGAACCCGACGATGACCAGGCCGAGCAGCCCGTGCGGCAGCAGCTGTTCGGTCATCAGCGCGTAGGAGTCGGAGCCGTCCGGCTTGTGCGCGTGCACCAGCAGCGGGGACATCCACATGGGGAAGAACAGCACGACCGGCCAGACCAGCCACAGGATCGCCGACAGCCGGGCCGAGCGCTCGGCCTGACGGGCGCTGCCGGTGGCCATGTAGCGCTGGGCCTGGTTCAGCATGCCGCCGTTGTACTCGAACAGCTTGATGAACAGGAACGCCAGCAGGAACACCATACTGTACGGGCCGACCAGCGGTTTGCCGTGGCCGTGCAGCGCGGGCTCGTCCCAGGCCCCGAGGAAGCCGATGCCCTTGTCGTTCAGCTTCACCACGACCGCGGCGAACATGGACAGTCCGGCCAGCAACTGGATGACGAACTGGCCGAGCTCGGTCAGCGCGTCCGCCCACAGGCCGCCGATCGTGCAGTAGACGGCGGTGATCGCGCCGGTGATGAGGATGCCCTGGTTCAGCGAGATCCCGGTGAACACCGACAGCAGCGTGGCGATCGCCGCCCACTTGGCGCCCACGTCCACGATCTTCAGCAGCATGCCGGACCAGGCGAGCGCCTGCTGGGTCGGCAGGTTGTAGCGGTTCTTCAGGTACTCCAGCGGGGAGGCCACGTGGAGCCGGGAGCGCAGCCGGTTGACGCGCGGCGCGAACAGCCTCGACCCGATGGCTATGCCGAGCGCGATGGGAAAGGACCAGGTGATGAACGAGGTGACGCCGTAGGTGTAGGCGATGCCCGCGTACCCGGTGAACATCACGGCGCTGTAGCCCGACATGTGGTGCGAGATGCCGGACAGCCACCAGGGCATCTTCCCGCCGGCCGTGAAGAAGTCGGAGACGTTGTCCACGCGCTTGTGCGACCAGACGCCGATCGCGACCATCACACCGAAGTAGCCGATGAGCACGGCCCAGTCGAGACTGTTCATGTGCCCGATCGTGGTTCCGCTCACATGAACACTACAAGCAACGGGAAGGTCAAGTCGAGGCAAAATCGTTCGCCGTGATGACCTTCGTTTATGTATATGAACAGGTGCTGGGGGCCGCCCGGCCTACTTCAGCTCGTCGGGGCACGGCGTGCCGCGCGGCAGCTGGTACGGCGCGGCCAGCCGGTACGTCCCGGCCTTCGGCGCCACCAGCACCGTCCACCGGTCCCCGTTCGCGTCCTCCGGCGTCTGCGTGAGACATCCGTTGACGTTCCGGTACGTCTTGGGCGTACCGGAGGACTCCTGCGGCGGCTTCAGGCTCTTGCCGTGCTCGTCCACGACGCTCAGCCACGGCGAGTACGGGATCCGCACCAGCACCCGGCCGGGCTTGCGCACCCGCAGGGTCATCTCGACCTGGTCGGCGCGGTCCACCACCGCGTTCGGCTCGGCGAGCGGCGCCGGGTCGGTGACCTTGAACAGCTGCCAGTTGGCGTCGCCCCAGACCTGCTTCAGATACGGCATCCCGCTGCGCAGCAGCGCCCGCTCCCGCTGGCCGCCGGACCCGTCCAGGTGGTCCTTGGGCAGCACCACGTAGTGCACGGCCCAGCGCTTGAGCCACTCGTGGTAGTTCGCCGAGTTCAGCGTGTCGTCGTAGAAGAGCGGGTTGCGCTCCATATCGGCCTGCCGGTTCCAGCCGCGGGCCAGGTTGACGTACGGGGCGAGCGCGGAGGCCTCGCGGTGCGAGCGGGCCGGGACCACCTCGACGCGGCCCTTCTCGGCGCCGCCCTTCTGCAGCTCGTTCACCAGCGGGGCCAGCTCACGCGCCCAGGACGCGGCCGGGGTGGTGTGGATGATGTCGTCCACCGACTTGTAGCCGAGCCAGCCGGCGAAGCCGAGGAAGGCCAGCACGGTCAGATACCACTTGCGCGACTTCGGCACGGTGTACGGCAGCGCCGCGATCAGGGTCGCGCCCGCGAACATCATCGGCAGCCGTGAGATGTTCGACCCGATCTGCGAGCTGATCAGCCACACCAGCACCACGGCGACGCTGTAGACGGCCGCCGTCAGCCGGACGGTCACCCACCGCTTCGGCACCAGGAACAGGCACAGCAGGCCGTACAGCAGCGGCATGACCACCGAGCCGAACCCCATCGGCTGGGTGCCGGAGAACGGGAACAGCCAGGCCGACACCGCGACCACCGCCGACGGCGCGAGCCCCAGCGCCCAGGCGCCGGGCCGCCGCTTCTGCAGGAACAGCGCGACCGCGACCAGCCCCACGAACAGCCCCGCGACCGGCGAGGACATCGTGGCGAGCGCCGCCAGCGGGGCGGTGACCAGAGCCTTCGCCCAGCGCTTGGTGCGCCAGCGGTGCGGCCAGCAGAACACCGCCGCGACCGCGCCGAGCGCGAACATGGTGCCGAGCCCGAACGTCACCCGCCCGGAGATCGCGTTGCACAGCAGCGCGAAGACCCCGGCGAGCGAGGCCCACAGCGGGTTCCTCACCACCCGGCTGCGGATCAGCACCAGCGTCAGCAGGCCCGCCGACACGGTGCCGGCGACCATCATCGTCGTACGGACGCCGAGCACCGACATCAGATACGGCGACACCACGCTGTACGACACCGGGTGCATGCCGCCGTACCAGGCGAGGTTGTACGCCGAGTCGGGGTGCCGGCCGACGAACTCCGCCCACGCGTCCTGGGCGGCCAGATCGCCACCGCTGTTCGCGAAGGTGAAGAACCAGATGATGTGCAGCACACCCGCGAGGGCCGTGACCGACAGCACGGGATGCCGCAGCAGCCGCCGGCGCAGCGCACCGAGCGCGGTGCGCGGTTCCGCGGCCTCGCCGGGGGCCACCTCGGGGGTGGCGCTGTCCGCGCCGCTCCCGGACGGTCGTATTCGCGCGCCGGCTCCCGGGCCCGGTTCGGCGTCGTCGGCGCGTGTCGGCTCCGCTGTGGCCACTGAAGGCACTCCCCGTGTCCCGTCTTCTGTTCTCGGCCGCCCCACGGTGTACCCGGCCGCTTTCCGATTTCTTCCAGTTCGCGGCCCTGTCTCGGGTGACCGGCGACCTGCCCCGATTCGTGACGCTAGCACGCACCCCGTCGCGGAGGCTTCCGGGTTCGGCTCCGGCGACGGGGTGCGGTGGCGGGGGCGGGCCGGTGATCAGCCCAGACGGGTCAGCTTGGCGCCGAATCCGGGCTCGGCCAGATCCTTCTGGAGGGCGACGGGAACCTTCACCGCCGCGGCCGTGCCGTCACCCACGGTGAGCGTGCCGACCCGGGTGCCGGCCTTCGCGGTGTGCGGCACCGACCCGGAGGCGAAGGTCAGCTTCACCTTCAGGCCCGCCCAGCCGACCGCCGTGACGTCCTCGGTGACCACGATCGGGGTGTGACCGCCGAGCCGGTCGTCCACATAGCCGACCACATCGCCCTTCTTCAGGACCTTCGCCGAGGTCAGGTCCTCCCGGGCAGCGAGCAGCGCGGTCTTGCTGACCTTGTTGGCGGTGTCCAGGATGTCCGGCTTGTGCTGGCCGAGGATCGCGCCGACGACCGTCACCGTCTGCCCGCCGACCTTCCTGCGGTCGGCGAACAGCAGGTTGCCGCCGGCCACGGAGGTGCTGCCGGTCTTGATGCCGATCGCGCCGATGCGGTACGGCAGCTCGTTCGTGTTCGGCCAGAAGTGCCCGGAGGGGTCCGTCCAGCTGGCCGCGCTGGTGATGGCGACCAGCGCCGGGACCTTCACGACCGCGCGGCCGAGCTTCACCTGGTCGTGGGCCGTGGAGACGGTGGTCTTCTTCAGGCCCGAGGGGTCGGTATAGGTGGTGCCGGTCATCCCCAGCTCCTTGGCGGTGGCGTTCATCTTCTTCACGAACGCCGCCTCCGAGCCCGCGTCCCAGCGCGCGAGGAGCCGCGCGATGTTGTTGGCGGAGGGAATCATGACGGCGGACAGGGCCTGCTTCTCGGTGAGGTACTGGCCGGCCTTGACCGTGGTGAGCGTCGACTCGCCCGCGGTGTTGTAACCGGCCTCCTTCTCCGCCGTCTCGTCGACCTTGATCTTGGGACCCTCCTCGCCCGGCTTCAGCGGGTGGTCGCGGAGGATGAGGTACGCGGTCATGGTCTTGGCGACCGAGCCGATGGCCACGGGCTTCTGCTCGCCGAAGTTCCCCATCGTGCCGATGCCGTCCACGTCCATCCAGCCCTGGCCCTCGCCCGGCCACGGCAGCCGGGTCGCGCCGCCGTCGAACGTGTAGGTCTCCTCGGCGCTGAGCGCGAGGGCGGGCGCCGGCAGCGGGCGGAAGGCCTGGACGACCGCGAAGACGATCGCCAGGAGCAGCACCAGCGGGGTCCAGATCTTGATCCGGCGCATCAGCGTGCGGACCGGGGTCTCCGGGGGCGGCGGCGTGTTGGTCAGCTCCGCCAGCAGGTCCAGCGGGGGCTTGGGCGGCAGCGGCTGCTGGGTGGTGCGCTCGGGGCCGATCCGGGGGACGGCGGTGGTGGCCTCGGACGCGGGAGCCTTGGTGTCCGGGGCCGCACCGTCCTTCGGCGCGGGAGCCTTGCCGGCCGGGCGCATGTCGTCCTTCAGCGCGACGAACTTGCTGGTGCGCTCGGACTCGGTCTCGGCGGTCTCGGTCTCGGCGGGCTTGGGCTTGCCGGTGTCACCGACCTTGAGCATGGTGGTCGGCTGGTCGACGGCGGCCTTCTTGGGCTGTACGGCCTTGAAGACGGTGGTCGGCTGGTCGACGCCGGCAGTGGCGTCTTTCTTGGCGTCGGTGTCGGCGTCGGTGTCGGCGTCGGAGGCCGTATCGGTGCCGGTGTCCGCGTCGGCCTTGGCGCCGGTGTCGTTCTTTGCGTCTGCGTCTGCGTCTGCGTCTGCGTCTACGTCTGCGTCGTCTGCGTCCGCAGCCGTGTCTATGCCGGCCTTGGCGTTCGGGGTCGCGTCCGTGTCGGCCGCTTCCTTCGCGTCGGCAGCGGATTCGTCGTCGGCGTCGTCCTCGGGGTCGTCCTCGTCGGCGACTTCGTCCTTGCTCCCGGTGTCGGCCTTGTCCTCGGCGGCCGTACCGTCGCCGCCCTTGTCACCGGTGTCGGACGAACCCTCGGAACGGCCCTCGGCACGCGAGTCGGACGAGTCGTCGCCCTCGCCCTCGGCCTCTCCGCTCGGCGAGTCGTCGGCGTCCGTGTCGGTGTCGGTGTCCGCGCCGGCCGCGGGACGGGACGAGTCTCCGGACTCCCCGTCGGACGAACTCCCGCTCGCCGCCTCCTCCTTGGACGACCCCTCGTCCTCGCCCCCGGCGGCACCGGCACCCTTTGCAGTCGCGTCGGTCCCCGGTTTCCGGATCCACGCCGAGACGGCCGCGCGCAGCTCCGCGTCCCCGTCGGCCGGGACGGAGTCCGCCGCGCCGGACGGCTCTTCGCGCTCGGCCGGGGTCTCGGGCCGTACCGCCAGGACCCGCGTCGCCGTGTCCGTACCGCCGGCCGGGGAATCCTTCTCGCGGGCCACCGTCAGCCGCGGATCGCGCGTCTCGGGAACCGGACCCGCGCTCTGTGACGTCGGTTCCGCCGACGACTCGCGCTGCTTCGACCTGTCGGGGGACTCGCCCGCCACCGATGCCTCCTCCATGCGCCGCGCGCTGCCGCACGCGCCCTGTCCGAACCATGTACCAGTGTCCTGTGTGAGGGCTTGGCCCCTGCGGTAGACGAGAACGACATACCTACCGGTTCCCTTACGAACCGGTCACGCGCCCTCGACAGACCAATGTGAGAGGGGTCACCCTGTCATTCATCCACGCGGGGAGGCATGGATGGGCAGGAGCCGCAGAACACTTCCGGAGGAGCTTCTGCTGCTGGCACTGGACCCGGCCACGGGTACCACTGCGCAGCCGCAGTCGCTCGACCTCGGTCTGGCCGGTGCACAGCTAGTGGAGCTGGCGCTGGCCGGACGGATAGCCCCAGACGGGGATCGTATCGCCGTGGTGGTGCCACGGCCGACAGGAGATCCGACTCTGGACAGCGCGTTGGAGCTGCTGCGCAGGCGTGGCGCTCCGGTGCGTGCCGTCCACTGGATCGGCGGGCCCCGGCTGGGGCTCAGGCAGACCTATCTCTCGCATCTGGAGCGGTGCGGCATGGTCGCCGCCGTGGCCGGCCAGATGTGCGGGGTGCTGCCGACCACGCGTTACCAGGCGACCGACACCGCCATCAGCCGGGAGATACGGGCCCGGCTGGACTCCGCGATCCGCACCGGTGTGCCGCCGGACCCCCGGACCGCGGCGCTCGCCGCCCTGGCGCACGCCGTCGGGCTCGGCAAGCACCTGTATCCGGGGAACGAGGGACGCTCGTCCCGCTCCCGGCTGCGGGATCTGATCCGGCACGACCCCATGGGCGGGCTCGTCGCGCACG
>NZ_JACBWZ010000197.1 GCF_013870595.1 Streptomyces sp. WELS2
AACCCGTGACGCGCCGGGCCGTCCTGACCGCGGGCTTGATGAAGTACGCCACCTCACACGTCCACGGCCTCGCTTCCCGCATCCACGTCTCCTTCCGCACCGTCGTTGGCATTTCCCCTGCATACCGGCCGGAGGGCCATCGCAGGAGCAGCCACCGCGCCGGCCACTCGCACGGGGGAGGAGCCGGGTGGGACGGACGGCGAGGTGGTCCGCGTGAGAGCAAGGCCCGGTGGACGCCGACGGCTGTAACGGGGAGCCGATTGACGCGCTCTGCTCCGCCCCTACGCGCCGTTTCACGCCTCAACTGCACTCGAACAAGTGACGCGGAATCGATTCTGCATTCCAAACGGGGGAACGGTGGCATACCACCGGTGGGTGCTGGCTAACGATGGACCCGGATGAAAGTCCGGTGCGTGCCGTGAGGCCCACGCGAACGCCCCGCCCGAAGCCACGGGCGGCGTCCCGCGTTCCGTCTTCCGGGCGCAGCGTTCATGTCGACCGCGTTCGGTGAACCGCGCGGCGCGCGGTGCCGCGCTCCGGCCGCCCCTGTGGACCCGGGCCCCGCACCAGGACGCCTCCCTTTCCGTCGCACGCTTCGATCACAGCCCCAGGAGGACTTGGAGATGAGCCCCGACGTGCAGACCAAGAAGGAAGCCTACAAGCGGGGGGAGGATCAGGGGAGGGCCGACGCGCTCGCCGGTAAGCCCTACGCCGACCCGCCGCGCGACGGCTCGCGCGGGGAGCAGGACCAGTACGCGAACGGCTATGACTGGGGATACGAGCAGGGCCGTGCCCAGAGCGAGCAGGGCCAGCCCCCGAACGGGCAGGGCCAGGACCAGAAGCTCGACCTCGTGGTGTGGCAGGAGGGCGGGGTCGAGGACGCTCCCGGTGGACTCGGCACCACCATCAACATCTGCGTCCGCACGCCCAACTGGAGCGAGACGGTCGACGCCGGCGAACGCGAGCACGTCTTCACCGCCCCCACCGGATTCCGCTGGAACGGCACGGTGGGCGCCCAGTACAAGCGCATCGACCAGACCACGGGCGGCAACCTGCCCCCCGTCCAGGCCACGGTCAGCGACGACGGACGCACCCTGACCTTCACCTACCACGTGCACCTGAACACCGGCGGCGAGGACAAGGACTGCATCGTCTACACCTGCGGCCTCGAAGCCGTAGACGGGGCCACGACCGGCCGCCACACCGACGGCGTCGCCCGGATCGGCACCGCACCGCCGGCCAAGCTCAAGGCCGAGGTCATCGAGGACGAGGACTGAGAGGGCGGGATCCAGACACCATGACCACCGTCGTCACCTCCGGCGTCTTCTCCTCCACCACCCCCGCCATCTCACCGGTCAACGGCGTGGGCACCGACTACATCCAGTGGGGCAGCGCCGGCAGCCAGAGCGGCTACCAGTTCCGCGGGGAGGCCGCGGACGTCCAGCTCGACGGCACCGAGTTCGTCGTCGGTACCTTCATCCACCGCAACAAGCCCACGAACGTCAGCCCGAGCCAGTTCGACGTCCAGCTGACCATCAACGTCATGTTCGAGGACGGCAGCACGACCGACCTCGCTTTCGGCTTCCACCACAACGAGACGCCCAACAGCACCGGCACCAGCCCGGCGGACGACGACCTGGTCGACCTGCAGACCTTCATCCACCCCCAGCCCGTCACGGTCGACGGCAAGCAGTACCGGGCGGTGCTGAGCGGGTTCAAGCGCAACGGCCGGATCGTCCGGCAGTTCCGCAGCCCGGAAGGCGGCATCAACTTCGCCGACGTCGTGTGCATGTTCACGCTCGACGAGCCCGACGTGATCATCTTCGGCCTGCGCTATCAGGGCACGAGCGCCGGCCAGGCGGACGAGTACGTCGAGATCTTCAACAAGGGCGGCGGACCCCAGGACCTGACCGGCTGGAAGGTGGAGGCCAAGCCCACCGGCCGTTCGTTCCCCTTCCCTCCGGGGACGGTCATCCAGCCCGGCCAGCGCTACCGCGTCTACACCAACGAGGACCACCCGGAGTACGGCGGCTTCTCCTTCAGCTCCTCCAGCGAGGTCTGGCGGGACCAGGGCGGCATCGCCCGCCTGGTCGCGGACGACGGCTTCGTCGTCGACCAGTCCCCCTACCTGGACAAGGGGTTCAACAAGACCGGCACTCCTTGAGTGGGACCCGTCGGCCCTTCGATGACAGGTGAGGGGAAGTACACCTCACCTGTCACACGGAACCGACGTGTGCACTCGCGATGACGCTGCTCAGTCGACCTGCGCGTCAGGGAGCCCGGGCGGGAGGACTCCTGTGGTCGGTCAGGCCGATGGCGGCCGCCGGTACGACGTCGCCGCCGCTTATGGTGCGGATGTGGTGCGCGGCCGCCCAGTGGTCCGGACACCAAACAATCCCCGGGTCTCCGACCTGGGGGTTTGCCATGGAGCGGGTGCATGGAGCGGGTGCCGAGAATCGAACTCGCGCTCTCAGCTCGGGGAGCGACGGCGCTTGGGCGTGTCCGTCTCAAGGGCACGCTGTGGGCACGGCGTTGTGATGGGCGGTGGGTGGCGTTCTTCGGGGTCTCCTCGAGTGTCTTGACGATGACCGGCTCGACGTCCGCGTCGGTGATCTTGCGCGGGACGCCCGGGCGGGGATCGTCACACAGGCCGTCCACCGTGTTCGAGGAAGCGGCGTTGTCAGGTACGGACCGTGTCCGGAGTGACCCGCAGCCGGCGGGACGCTTCCGTGATCGAGCCCCTCGGCGCACTCCGGCACGATCCGCGGCCGCAAGGCCAGAGCCTGGGCCGTCGTGCACGCCGCACCCTGCCCTCCAGCACGGCTGGCTGGGCATCGGTCGCTGACAATGGCGGAATCCTCGGACCCGGACGACCCATACCCGACCAGCGACGAATCTCCGACTCAGGTCACTGACTCCCGAGCAGGTCCAGCAGTCGCCGAGTGGTCTCGAAGCCGGTGCCCACCGTCGTGAGGAACCTCTGGACGCGCCCCACGGCCTGTTCGGGCGTGACGTTTCCCCCGCCGGCCAGCGCGGTGTCCAGGGAGTCGGCGTGGCTCAGCGCGCTGTCCGCCACGTCCTGAGGGGCGTGTGCGGCGTCCTCGCGCAGGGCTTGGACCAGGCGCTCCAGGCGGACTTCACCGTGCTGGACGTGGTCGTGCCGGACCGTGGTCCACGCGCCGGGGCTGTTGACGTTCGTGATGATGGGGCCGGACCCGGTCTCCTGCTGGAACCTGATGTCCATGGCGGCCTCCTTGCCTCCGATGTTCGCCCCGTTCCTCCGCACACCGGCGGCAGTGGCGCGGTACCGGTAGGGGCTGATGGGGTGGGTCGGGCTCACCACCTGGTGGGCGAAGCCCAGGGCGTGCAGCCTTCCCATGACGTGGTGGATGTCCGCCGGGTTCCAGGTCCGCTGCCGGAAGTAGCCGGTCATGTCGACGTACACCCCGGGCACGCTTCCGCTCGCGCTGCACAGGTGGTCCAGGGCCTCCAAGGCGAGCTGGTCGGTGTCGTCCGCGGATGTCGAGCGGGGTGGCAGGGAGGCCCTGAACCCCTCTTCCCTGCGGACCCGTTCCGCCTCGGACCGTCGCCCCCGCAACGCGAACAACGCGAGGCCGATGACGACGAGGAAGGGCGCGATGGTCAGGACGTTCACGGAAGTGGCCTCCCCCGCCGGCATTCCGAGACTGAAGCGACACGGTAGGGCCGTGCCGAGGGGCCGGACAAGGCCCGAACCGGCCAGCCGTCGCCTCCCGGTCGCTCGGCGGGCTCTCAGGCGCGGCTCGGTGCCGGCTCCGGCGCGGTGGGGAGCAGCAGCGGGGTCGCCAGGACGAGCACGCCGGTCAGGTCGGTGGGGTTGCGGACGGGGCGGGCGGGCGTGGGTGCCGCGGGTTCGGAGCCTGCCGTCCCTGCCGCACCCGGGGCGGTTCAGTGGATGGTTGTCGCCGCCGGACGTGTGTATGGGGCAGGGAACGACTTACGACACCGGTCAAGGGTTGTGCGCGCCGGTCCAACTCGACGCGTGAGAAGCGACATGCGTGCAACCTGTGACGTCTGGGCTTCCGCTGTGCGCTGAGTGCATGTAGGGAGGTGTCCTCGAAGTTCGCCTCCGCTCGCACTCCTCTGCCCACACGTCCCAGGGGGACCCTTGAACCTTCGCGTGTCCAACCGCGCCTTCACCCGAGCCGCCACCGCGCTCGCGCTCACTCTGGCCTTCGCCGGTGCGAGCACCGGCCTGCTGCACGGGTCCGAGGCGCAGGCACTGCCCGTATCGTCCGGCTCGATGAGCTTCAGCGGCGACGCGGGCGACTACATCAGCGGCGGCCGGTCGTACTCCTACTCGCCGGCCGCCGGCGACACCCTCAACGTCAACGGTTCGAGCGACGACAACCACATCTCCGTCAGCGTCGACGGCGCCAACGGTGACTGGTGGTACCTCGATCTCGCTGCTCCCGCCGGGCAACAGCTCGCGCCCGGTGACTACACCGGCGCCACCCGCTATCCGTTCAACGGGCCGGCGGAGCCCGGCCTTTCCATCGACGGCAACGGACGCGGCTGCAACACGCTGACCGGGTCGTTCTCCGTCGCAGACGTGGTCTTCGGCCCGAACGGCTACGTGCAGAAACTCGACGCCACCTACGAGCAGCACTGTGAGGGCGGCACCGCCGCGCTGCGCGGTGAGATCCACATCGACAACCCGGCGCCGCCGGCCGCGCTCGACCTGGGCGTCGCCATCGACCTCAAGGGCACGGCGAGCTACCTGAACGGCAAGGCCACCATCGGCGGCACCGTCAGCTGCAACGAGCCGACCCAGGTGGACGTCTCCGGCACTGTCACCCAGGTCGCCCACCGCACCCTCATCAAGGGCTCGTACGCCACCAAGGTGGCCTGCGAGCCCGGCGCCCCGGTCGCCTGGACCGCGACGGCCGCGCCCACCGGAACCACCCCGTTCCAGAAGGGCGATGTCGAGGTGCAGGCCCAGGCCCAGGCCCAGGACCCGCACTACGGCCAGACCGTGACGGTGTCGCAGACCGCCGTGGTCGCGCTGAGCAAGGGCTGATCAGCCGCACACCGTGGCAGTGAACCGGAGCGGGTGAACGCGCGAGTTCGGTTCCCGTCACCCGCTCCATGAGACACCCCCAGGTCGGAGGCTTGGGGGTGTTTGTTGTCCGGTCTCCTGCAATTCGGCGACGGACCTCATCGTGAGCCGCTTCAGCGGGGCCCACGAAGGTGCTGCTCCTGCCCTCGTCGAGGCGGAGGAAATCCGTGGCTCTTCGCGGCAACCTTTTCGGCCTCTCGAACCACTCAGTGGTGTCCGGCCAGGTGGCCCGGGCAGATGCACGGCTGAAAGAGAGCACAGGCATGCCCCTTGAACGAGAGCACAGAGATGTCCCCAGGACGCCCATGTCAGCGGTGGTGTCAGGAGCCGGCGGCCGCCGTGCCGACGGCTCCCGCGGTGGTCGCCCGAAGCATCGTGGCCGTCGGCTGCTCGCGCGTCGGGGTTTCTGGGCGGGCCTGGCCGTGGTGGTCGTGGCCGGGTCCGCCGTTGTGGTCAGCCAGGCTTCGGCGCAGCAGACCCTGGACCTGAAGAAGTGGTACGTCCTGGTCAATCGCAGCAGCGGCAAGGTGCTGGACGACCGCGGCTTCGCCACGAACGACGGCGCGCCGGTGGTGCAGTGGGCGCGCCACGGCGGGGCCAACCAGCAGTGGCGGTTCATCGACGCGGGTGACGGCTACTACCGGCTGCAGAACCGGAACTCCGGCAAGGTGCTGGACGACCTCGGCTGGTCGAAGACCGCCGGCTCCGCCATCGTGCAGTGGAAAGACCTGAACGGCACGAACCAGCAGTTCAAGCTGGCCAAGTCGGCGGACGACCACGTGCGTCTGGTCAATCGCTTCAGCGGCATGGCCGTCGGGGTCCGCAACTCCGCGAAGGCCGACGGGGGCGACGTCGTCCAGGACCGGGACCGGGGCCGCGCCGACCAGCAATGGCAACTCGTCCCGGCCGGGAGCGTCGGCTCGCAGCCGTCGTCTCCCGCACCCGGTCCCACCGGCTCGACGACGCGCTTCATGGGCAGCGGCAGGGTGCTCATCGGCGGCTCGATGACCGACGCCTCGGCGGCCGCCGCGCCGTTCGACATGCGCTACGCCTACGTGCACAGCCAGCCCGCGCCCTCGTCGGCCTACTATTCGGCAGCGCGCTGCCAGGACGGGTGGTCGAACTGGTGGGGCTGCTGGAACGGCAGCACCACGGCGCCCGGCACGTACGTGACCTGGCGGGACACCGAGGCGGCCCACGCTACGTACAAGGGCCGCCCGCGTCCGCAGAAGATGCTCTGGACGTGGTACTCGTTGCGCGACCTCGGGGATCTGGCGGGCGAGGGCGACGGCCCGGGCGAGGTCAAGGCCATCAACAGGGTCGACCTGCTCACCCGGTACCTGAACGACTACCGTTTCTTCCTCCAAAAGATCGGCACGTCGCACGACGCGATCGACCTCGAGCCCGACTTCTGGGGCTACGTCCGGTCGCTCGGCGATCCGCACCAGGTCGCCGCGCAGGTCTCGGCCGCGAATCCGGCCGATTGCGGATCACAGGAGAACAGCGCCGCCGGACTCTCCCGCTGCATGACGTCGATGGCGCGCAAGTACGCGCCGAACGCCGCCGTGGGACTGCACCTTTCCTGCTTCGACTGGCAGACCGACACGCAGGCGTGCGTCAAGGACTACGCGAGGCTCGGGGCACGGGACGCCGACTTCCTGGTCAGCGATGTGACGGACCGCGACGCGGGCTGGTACGCGCAGCCGGCCCACGGCGGCCGGGACACCTTCTGGACCGACCAGAAGGCCGCCGCCGCGCTGAAGTTCTACAAGACGATGGCCGAGTCCGTGGGCAAGCCGGTGGTCCTGTGGCAGATCCCCGTGGGCAACATGGCGCAGAACAACACCCTCAACCATTACAAGGACGACAAGGTGGACTGGCTCTTCGCGCACATGGACCAGGTGGCGAACGCCCATGTCGCCGGCCTGTTCTTCGGTGCGGGGCAGCAGGAACAGACTTCGGTCGAGTCCGACGGCGGAAACCTGATCCGCAAGACGATCGCCTACGGCGACTCGGGCGGCACGGCGCTCAAGTAGTCCAAGCCGATGAAATGCGCCTCCATCTCTTCGATGGGGGCGCACTCGTCATCTTCGCCGGGCTCAGGGCGAGAGGTATTGACGCACTTCACCGGTTCCCCCACCATCCCCTTTGCTCGACACTTCGATTCCTGTTCGAGATTACGAACGCGCAAACACGTCAGAACCGCTTGCTCAAGGATGACAAGGATGGCGAGGTCCCCATGCGCTTAGGAAAGTTCGGCCGCGGACGTCCGTCCGCGGTGTTCGCCGCCGCGGTCGCGGCGCTGGTCTCGTTGGCGGCGCTGCTCGTCGCCGCTCCGGCTCAGGCGGCCGCCAGTGGTGCCTTGCGCGGCGTCGGTTCCGGCCGGTGTCTCGATGTGCCGGGCGCCGGCCACGCCGACGGCACGAGCGTGCAGATCTGGGACTGCCACGGCGGGACGAACCAGCAGTGGACGCTGACGGACGGCAATCAGCTGACCGTGTACGGCGACAAGTGCCTGGACGTTCCGGGGCACGCCGATACGGCGGGTACGCGGCCGGTGATCTGGTCCTGCAACGGCGGTACGAACCAGCGGTGGCGGGTGAACTCCGACGGCACGGTCGTCGCCGTGGAGTCCGGACTGTGCCTGGACGTGCCGGGCGGCGCCACGGCCAACGGCACGGCGGTGCAGCTCTGGAACTGCACCGGCGGCGGCAACCAGAAGTGGACCGGCCTGACCGGAGGAAGCGGCACGTGCGCGCTTCCGTCGGCCTACCGGTGGACGTCGACCGGCGCGCTGGCGCAGCCCTCGAACGGGTGGACCTCGCTGAAGGACTTCACCAACGTGGTCTACAACGGCAAGCACCTGGTCTACGGCTCGAACGTGTCGGGCGGGACGTCGTACGGCTCGATGGCGTTCGCTCCCTTCACCAACTGGTCGGACATGGCGTCGGCCGGGCAGACCGGGATGAGCCAGTCCGCGGTGGCACCCACCCTGATCTACTTCGCGCCCAAGAACATCTGGGTGCTGGCCTCCCAGTGGGGCGCCTCGCCCTTCATCTACCGCACGTCGAGTGACCCGACCAACCCCAACGGCTGGTCCGCCCCGCAGCCGCTGTTCACCGGCGGCATCCCGGGTGGCGGCCCGCTCGACCAGACGCTGATCGCCGACGACAAGAACATGTACATGTTCTTCGCCGGCGACAACGGCAACATCTACCGGGCGAGCATGCCGATCGGGAACTTCCCCGGCAGCTTCGGCTCCTCGTACACGACCGTCATGAGCGACACGACGGCCAACCTCTTCGAGGCGCCGGAGGTCTACAAGGTCCAGGGGCAGAACCAGTACCTCATGATCGTCGAGGCGATGGGGGCGAACGGGCGCTACTTCCGCTCGTTCACGGCCACCAGCCTGGACGGCGCGTGGACCCCGCAGGCAGCCACCGAGTCGAATCCGTTCGCCGGCAAGGCCAACAGCGGGGCCTCCTGGACCAACGACATCAGCCACGGCGACCTGGTCCGCGACAACCCCGACCAGACCAAGACCATCGACCCCTGCAACCTGCAGTTCCTCTACCAGGGCCTGTCCCCCGCCGCCGTCACCCCGGGCATGCCCTACAACGAGCTGCCCTGGCGGCCGGGCGTGCTCACCCTGCAACGCTGATCCGAGTACCAGGCCTGGTATCCGACCGGGTGGGGGGCTCCCCGGCATGCTGGGGAGCCCCCGTGCGCAGGGGGCGGGTCAGGCCGTGAACGCCACCGGCGGAAAGATCCCTTCCGATCACGGCAACCTTTCCCGGGCCCGGCGCCGACTGGCAGGTGACCGGGCCCCAGACCAAGGCCCGTTGCACCAGAAGGGCACGCCATTGCCAGACCAGAACCGTTCTCATCGCCGCCGGCCGGCGACCGGCCGCCTCCACAG
>NZ_JACBWZ010000198.1 GCF_013870595.1 Streptomyces sp. WELS2
GCCGTCCGCCCGTCGGCACCGCCGAGCCCGGAGCCCGCTCCCGCGGCCGGCCCGCCGGAGGAGGCGACCCCGTCCGGCGCGTGGGACGGGTCCCACGCGCCGATGCCGGACGGCCCCACCGACGTGGCCCCGGCGGACCCGGAGGACCGGGCCGCCGTGACCGGACCGGCCGACGACAGCCGAACCGACAGCCTCGTCCCCGTGGCCGACACGGCCGCCGGCGACCGGACCGCCGTGCCCCCGGCGGCCCCCGCGCCGGCCGGCCGTCCCCCGTACGGGACCGATGAACACGGCTCACCCGCACCCAGCCACCCGCACACCCACTCGCACCCGGAAGGCGACACCACTTCATGACCGGCCCGACCACCGCCGAC
Organism: Streptomyces sp. WELS2; assembly: GCF_013870595.1. Classification (GTDB taxonomy): domain Bacteria; phylum Actinomycetota; class Actinomycetes; order Streptomycetales; family Streptomycetaceae; genus Streptomyces. Next base: position 375 of record NZ_JACBWZ010000198.1, read on the forward strand.
GACAAGCTCACCTGGCTCCTGGAGGGCCTGCTGGAGAGGACTCCGGGTGCCAGGCACGCGCTCGTGCTGTCCCGGGACGGGCTGAAGCTGTGCCGGACTCCGGAGCTGAGCGTCGACCAGGCCGACCAGCTGGCCGCGATCGCCGCCGGCATCCAGTCCCTGTCGCACGGCGCCTCCGTGGAGTTCGGCGACGGCAGCGGCGGGGTGCGCTCGGCGATGACCGAGTTCTACGGCGGTGTGCTGTTCATCGTGGAGGCGGGCGCCGGCGCCCATCTGGCCGTGATCACCACCGAGGACGCGGACGCCGGTGTCGTCGGGCACAACATGAGCGAACTGGTCGAGCAACTCGGCACGTACCTGACCGCTCTGCCCCGTACGTCATGAGCGGACCCGGCAGGAACCGTCCGGGCCGCGACGACGCTCCCGACCGGCTGTACACCCTCACCCAGGGCCGCAGCCGGTCCGGCCCCGACAACCCCTTCGACCTGGTGACCCTCGTGGTCGCCGAGTCGGAGCCGACGGCCGGCATGCAGTCGGAGCACGTGGCGATCCTGAAACTGACCCAGTCCCCCACCTCGGTGGTGGAGATCGCCGCCGAGCTGCGGCTGCCCGTGGGCATCACCAAGGTCCTGCTGTCCGATCTGCTGGCGGCGGGCCGGGTCAGCGCCCGCCACCCGCACCGGCCGGCCATCACCGATCCCGACATCCTGGAGCAGGTGCTCGTTGGACTTCGCAACCTCTGACATGGGGGTCCCCCCGCTCGAGCGGAGCCGGGAGCGGGGGAGCACCCCGCTGGCCGCCTCCGCCGACCAAGGCTTCAAGATCGTGGTCGTGGGCGGCTTCGGCGTCGGCAAGACCACGCTGGTCCGCTCGGTCAGCGAGATCCGTCCCCTCAACACCGAGGAGACCATGACCCAGGCCGGCGAGGCGATCGACGACATCGCCCAGGTCCGCGGCAAGTCCGCGACCACGGTGGCCTTCGACTTCGGCCGGATCACCCTGGACGCGCGCAACGTGCTGTACCTGTTCGGCGCGCCGGGCCAGGAGCGGTTCTGGTTCCTGTGGGACCGGCTGTTCACCGGCACCCTCGGCGCGGTCGTCCTGGTCGACACCCGGCGGATCGACGACTCGTGGTACGCCATCGACCGGCTGGAGCACCACGGCACGCCCTTCATCGTGGCCTGCAACGACTTCGGCGGTCCGGTACGGGCCGGTGCGGACGTCCGCGAGGCCCTCGACCTGGATCCGCATGTGCCGCTGGTCGACTGCGACGCCCGCTCCCGGGAGTCGGGCAAGCAGGTGCTGATCACGCTGGTACAGCACGTGAAGAACCGGTACGCCGACCCGTCCGCGCGGGCGGGCCTGCCCCGACAGGAGTTCGTGTGACCACCCCCGACGCCGTCCCGCTGAGCGGGTCCCGGTTCCAGACCGAACCCGCGCGCCTGTACCGGGAGATGCGGCGCGACCACGGCTCCGTGGTGCCGGTGCTGCTCGACGGTGACATCCCGGCCTGGCTGGTGCTCGGCTACCGGGAACTGCACCAGGTCACCGGTGATCCCGTGCTGTTCAGCCGGGACTCGGACCTGTGGAACCAGTGGGAGAACATCCCCGCGGACTGGCCGCTGCTGCCGATGATCGGGCGCAAGCAGCCGTCGATCCTCTACACCGTCGGCGAACGGCACCGGCAGCGCGCGGCGATGGTGAGCAACGCGCTGGAGGCGGTGGACCCGTTCGAGATGCGCGGGCACGCCGAGCGGTTCGCGGACGAGCTGATCGACGCGCTGTGCGCCGCGGGCGAGGCCGATCTGATCGCCCAGTACGCGATGCTGCTGCCGGTGCGGGTCCTGGCCCGGCTCTACGGGTTCTCCGACGAGGAGGGCCCCGGGCTGGTCACCGCCCTGAACGACATGATCGACGGCCGGGAACGGGCGCTGGCCGGGCAGGCGCACCTGGCCGGTTCCATGGCCCGGCTGGTCGCCGACCGCAGGAAGGAGCCCGCGGACGACGTGGTCTCCCGGATGCTCGCCGACGACAGCGGGTTCAGCGACGAGGAGATCGTCCAGGACCTGATGGTGATGATGGCGGCCGGGCACCAGCCGACCGCGGACTGGATCGGCAACTCGCTGCGGCTGATGCTGACCGACGACCGGTTCGCCGCCTCCCTGTTCGGCGGGCGCAACAGCGTCGCCGAGGCGATGAACGAGGTGCTGTGGGAGGACACGCCCACGCAGAACGTGGCGGGCCGCTGGGCCGCCCGCGACACCCGCCTCGGCGGCCGGGCCGTCCGGGCCGGCGACCTGCTGCTGCTCGGTCTGCAGGGCGCCAACTCCGATCCGCAGGTGCGCACCGACGCCTCGGAGCTGACCGGCGGCAACAACGCGCACTTCTCCTTCGGCCACGGCGAGCACCGCTGCCCGTTCCCCGCGCAGGAGGTCGCCGAGGTGATCGCGCGGACCGGCATCGAGGTGGTGCTGGACCGGCTGCCGGACATCGACCTGGCGGCGCCCGCCGACTCCCTCACCCGGCGGCCCTCGCCCTGGCTGAGAGGACTGACCAGACTGCCCGTCCGGTTCAGCCCCGTACCAGCCCGCTGATCCCGCGCCGCCCCGGCCGGTGCGTCGTGCGGCCGGGGGTCCGGGGGGGTGACTTCCCCGGACCGGCACCGTACCCGCGCACTACGACCCCTGCCCTGGGAGGCACGTCACGATGACGACCGGTACCGCTGCACCCCGCATCGCCCTGGACCCCTTCGTCACCGATCTGGACGCCGAGAGCGCGGCGCTGCGCGCGGCCGGTCCGCTCGCCGCGGTCGAACTCCCCGGTGGCGTCCCGGTGTGGGCCGTCACCCACCACGCCGAGGCCAAGGCGCTGCTCACCGACCCGCGCCTGGTGAAGGACATCAATGTGTGGGGTGCCTGGCGGCGCGGCGAGATCCCCGCGGACTGGCCGCTGATCGGCCTGGCCAACCCGGGCCGCTCCATGCTCACGGCCGACGGCGCCGACCACCGCCGGCTGCGCACGCTGGTCGCGCAGGCGCTCACCCCGCGCCGGGTGGAGCGGATGCGGGAGCGGATAGCGAAACTCACCCAGGACCTGCTGGACGAGCTGCCCGCGGACGGCGGGACCGTCGACCTGAAGGCGGCCTTCGCCTATCCGCTGCCCATGTACGTGATCGCCGACCTGATGGGGATGGAGGAGGCGCGGCTGCCCCGGCTGAAGGTGCTGTTCGAGAAGTTCTTCTCCACGCAGACCCCGCCGCAGGAGGTCGGGGCGACCCTCGCCGAGCTGGCGGGGATCATGGCCGAGACGGTGACGGCGAAGCGGGCCGATCCGGGCGACGACCTGACCAGCGCGCTGATCCTCGCGGCGGAGGACGGCGACCGGCTCACGGACGAGGAGATCGTCTCCACGCTCCAGCTGATGGTGGCGGCGGGGCACGAGACGACGATCTCGCTGATCGTCAACGCCGTCGTCAACCTCTCCACCCACCCCGAGCAGCGCGCCCTGGTGCTGTCCGGGCGGGCCGACTGGTCGGCGGTGATCGAGGAGACGCTGCGCTACTCCACGCCGACCTCGCACGTCCTGATCCGGTTCGCGACCGAGGACGTGCCGGTCGGGGACAAGGTGATCCCGGCCGGGGACGCGCTGATCGTGTCGTACGGCGCGATCGGGCGCGACGAGACCGCGCACGGCCCGACCGCGGGCAGCTTCGACATCACCCGTGAGACGCGCAACCGGCACATCTCCTTCGGCCACGGCCCGCACGTCTGCCCCGGCGCCGCCCTGTCCCGGCTGGAGGCGGGCATCGCCCTGCCGGCGCTGTACGACCGGTTCCCGGGCCTGGACCTGGCGGTACCGGCGAGCGAGCTGCGCAACAAGCCGGTGGTCACCCAGAACGACCTCTTCGAACTCCCCGTACGACTCAACCCCTAGCGCACCGGCTCAGCGCCCTCGGCGCACGGCAGCGGTTCCGTGCACCGAGGGCGTCAACTTCGCGCCCCCCGAATCCTCCCGGGAAAGGGTGAGCGGCGTGGAGGTGAGCGAGGGTTTTCGGCCACGGCTGAGCTGACGGTTGGTGTCAGTGGTGCCTGTGTGACGTGAGTGGCAGGGGCCTGGCGGCCACGGGCGCGGGTGGGAAAGGGGTGTCCTCAGGCGGTCGTTGAAACCAGCCGTACGAGGTTGGCCGGAGCCGTTCGGCCGTCCCTTCCCGAGGCCGGGCGGAATGCGCTGCTCTGACCGGCGTACCGGCGTCGCCTCCGGCGCGTGAACGGCCGGTTGGGGGCGCATTCCAGCAACGCCGACGCAAGGGGAAGACCCATGACCACACCTCCCGCCGCTCCGCTCCGGGTTGCCCTGGTCAACGGCAGCTTCGAACAGCCCACCGTCGCCAACTTCGAGATCCTGCCGGACGCTTCGCAGACGCAGGCGCCCAAGTACGTCCCGGGCTGGCACACCACCGCGTCCGACCACATGATCGAGATCTGGCGGTCGGGCTTCAACGGCGTGCCGTCGGCCGACGGTTCCCAGTTCGCCGAACTGAACGCCAACGAGGTCGCCACGCTCTACCAGGACCTGCCGACCACGCCCGGGTCCACCCTGTACTGGCGGCTCTACCACCGTGGCCGGCTGGGGCAGGACACCATGGCCCTGGACATCGGCGCGCCAGGCTCACCGGTGGAACAGCGCCGCTTCACCGACGGCAACACCGCCTGGGGCTACTACACCGGCACGTACACCGTCCCGGCGGGACAGACGGTGACGCGCTTCTCCTTCCGGTCCGTCTCCGCGGCCGGCGGCAACCGGGGCATCGGCAACTTCCTCGACGGCGTCTTCTTCGGCACCGCTCCCTTCGTGGAGCTGACCAAGTCCGGCATCCCGCAGGGGCCGTTGGAGGTGGGTGACATCGTCACCTACCGCATCACCGCGAGGAACGAGGGCGGCGGCGCGGCGGAGAACCTCGTGCTGACCGACGACATCCCGGAGGGCACGACGTATGTGCCCGGGTCGCTGCGCATCGTCGACGGCCCGAACGCCGGCGCGAAGACCGACGAACAGGGCGACGACCAGGCGTACTTCGACGAGGAGTCGAACAGGGTCGTCTTCCACCTGGGCAACGGCGCGAGCGCCGGGCAGGGTGGCAGCCTGCCCAGCACCGAGACCGTCCCGGCGGGCACCACGGTGGAGTACCGGGTGGTCATCGACCGGTCCGCCGGTGGCACCCGGATCAGCAACACCGCCGCCGCCACCTACGAGAACCGGCTCGGCACCACCCCGCAGCCGCTGACCACCACGTCCAACGAGCAGGTCACCGACGTCCTTCCGGCGGCCGACCTGAACGTGACGAAGTCGGCCGACGCGACCAGGGTGACCGTCGGCCAGACCGTGACCTACCGCATCACCGTCCGCAACGCCGGCCCGAACCAGGCCACCGGCGTCGTCGTCACCGACGAACTCCCCGACAGCCTCGCCTTCCTGTCCGCCGACAGCGCGTCCGGCACGTACGACCCGGCGACCGGTGAGTGGGCGGTCGGCGACGTACCCGACGGCGGCACCGCGACCCTCGTCCTGCGCGCCAAGGCGACGGAAACCGGCCGGCTCACCAACACCGCCACGGTGACCGGCAACGAGACCGAGCCGGACACCTCCGACAACACCGACTCCGTCACCCTCTGCGTCGAACCGGCCCCTTCCTGCTGCGACCCGTGCGCGACCCGCGAGTGACGACCGGCGCCACCTGAAGCGCGCCGTCAGGGCCCCGGCACCGTCCCGGACGGCACCGGGCCCTGACCGGAGTCGACGCGCGTGCCCGAGCGACCTCCCGAAGGGAGGTCCTCTCTCCGGGCTGCTCCCCACCGTCGCCGACGGTGCTGGCCGGCCGGTCAGCCAGGAGCCGGCCGATCAGGCGCGAGGACTCCAGCGCCAGGCGGAACAGGTCCGGAAGCAGGCGCAGGAGGTCAAGGAGCACCTGCCCGGCTTCCCCGGTCCATGACGTCGGGGAGGGCCGCGCCCTCCCCGCCACCCGCATGCCGGAGCCCGGCTTGACTTCGAGCGCGCTCCAGCTCGTAGCGTCGCCGGTGAGATGACAACCCACCGTGCGAAAGGGAATCCCATGCACAAGCGCAGTCTGCGGGATCTTCAGGTGTCGGCCATCGGGCTCGGCTGCATGGGGATGTCCGCCTTCTACGGCTCCGCCGACCGCGCGGAGGGGATCGCGACCATCCGGCGGGCCCTGGACCTCGGGATCGACTTCCTGGACACCGCCCAGCTGTACGGCCCGCTCACCAACGAGTCGCTGGTCGGCGAGGCGGTCAAGGGGCACCGGGACGAGTACGTGATCGCCACGAAGTTCAATTACCGGATGGACGGCACCGTGCCCGGCGACATGAGCACCATCGGCCCGCAGGACGGCTCGGCCGAGCACGTCCGCAGCTCGGTGGAGGGCTCGCTGCAGCGCCTGGGCACCGACCACATCGACCTGTACTACCAGCACCGCGTCGACCCGAACGTGCCCATCGAGGAGACGGTCGGCGCGCTCGGCGAGCTGGTCGCCGAGGGCAAGGTGCGCCACATCGGGCTGAGCGAGGCGAGCGCGGAGACCATCCGGCGCGCCCACGCCGTGCACCCGGTCACCGCCGTGCAGAGCGAGTACTCGCTCTGGTCGCGGGACGTGGAGGCCGAGGTGCTGCCCGCGTGCCGCGAACTGGGCATCGGGTTCGTGCCGTACTCGCCGCTCGGCCGGGGCTTCCTCGCGGGCCGCTTCGCCTCTCCCGAGGAACTGGACCAGGACGACTTCCGCCGTACGAACCCGCGCTTCGCGGACGCCAACCTCGCGGCGAACCTGCGGCTCGCGGAGAAGGTCAAGGAGCTCGCCGCCGAGAAGGACGTGACCCCGGCCCAGCTGGCCATCGCCTGGGTGCTGGCCCAGGGCGAGGACCTGGTGCCGATCCCGGGTACCAAGCGCCGCACCTACCTGGAGCAGAACGCCGCCGCGGCCGATATCGAGCTGACCGCCGAGGACCTGGCCCGGATCGACGCCGAGCTGCCCGAGGCGGCGGGCGAACGGTACGACGAGGCGGGGATGCGCGCCGTCAACCTGTGATCGAGGCGCACGGCCGCCGGGGGACGGCTTCGCCGGCCGTGCGCGCCGTCCTTCGCCCGGCCAGTGCCGGAGCGACGGAACGGGGGTCTGTGAGGAACCCCACGCGGGTGGCGACGGGCCTGCTCGGAGGGCGTTTTCCCGGCTCGGCGGGCCCCTTGCTCGGCCGGTGCGGCGATGACTCGGCCGTCCCGTCTGTCACCATGGTCGGCGCCCTGACCAGGCGGCCCGGCCGTGCGACGCAGCCGGCCCGACGGGCTCCGCCGGTCTCTCACCACCCCTGGTTGTCGAGTACCCCGCCGTGCCCTCTGCCTCTGCCGTGTCCACCCCCGCCCACGCCCCGGCCTCCCGTTCGCCGTGGCGTTCCCTGCGCCACCGCGGCATGCGCTGGTGGTCGGCGGCCAACTTCGTCTCCAACGCCGGCACCTGGATGCAGCTCACCGTGCAGAACCTGCTCGTGCTGCACATCACGGGCTCGGCCGCGGCGACCGGTCTGTCGATGTCCGTCCAGGCGGCCCCCGCGCTGCTGGTGAGCCTGCTCGGCGGCGCGGCCGTGGACCGCTGGCCCCGGAAGCTGACGGTCACCGTCAGTCAGACACTGCTCGGCGCGGTCGCCTTCACCACGGCGCTGCTCGTGGCGCTGGACCGGATCGACATGACGGCGCTGCTGGTGCTGGCCGCCGTGACCGGTGTCATCGCCACCGTCGACGGGCCGGCCTGTGCCCTGCTCGGCAACGACCTCGTGCCGGTGGCGGACGTGCCGTCGGCGATCGGGGTGGGCGCGCTGGTGCACAGCGCGGGCCGGCTGGCCGGAACCGCCCTGGCCGGGGTGGCCGTCGGCTTCCTGGGCACGGCCTCCGCGTACACCGCCAACGGGCTGTCGTTCCTGTTCGTGGCCTCGGTGGTGCCGTTCCTGCGGCCGGCCGCCGGGGCCGTCGAAGGGGCGGCGGCCGTGTCACGGAAAGCGCCGTCCCGTGCGGAGACGGGTGTGCGGGAGGGCCTGGCCTTCTTCGTGCGCAGGCCCCGGCTGGTAGCCCTCGCGGGCATCACGGGTCTCAGCTCCGTCTTCGGCCGCAACTACGGCCTGACCCTCGCCGTGCTGGTCACCGGGCCGCTCGCGGGCGGCGCCGGGGCGTTCGGCACCGTGTCCACCGTGCTGGCCGTCGGCGGCATCATCGGCGCGGTCCTCGGCGCCCGGCTGCACAAGCCGTCCGTGCGGACCGTGGGCCTGCTCGCGGCGGGCGGCGCGCTGCTCCAGGTGGTGGCCGGACTGTCGCCGTCGCTGGCGGTGCTGCTGGTGCTGGTGCTGCCGATGGCGGTCGTGGAGTCCGTCTCCGACACCGCCGGTACGGCCGTGCTCCAGACCGACCCGCCGCCGCATCTGCGCGGCCGGGTGCTCGGGGTGTGGAGCAGCATCGGCACGGTGTGGAGCCTCGGCGGACCGCCGCTGCTGGGCCTGCTGATGGAGTGGGCCGGGGCGCGCGGCGCCCTGGTGGCGGGCGGTCTGCTGATCGCCG
>NZ_JACBWZ010000199.1 GCF_013870595.1 Streptomyces sp. WELS2
GGACCGGCGTGGCCCGCCTGCGTGTGGCCTTCGTGCGGTGACGGGCGTGGCTGGCGGAGGGCTCGTCTCCACTTGTCCGCGTGGCCTTGGCATCGCGTCGGACGCGGGTGCCGGAGGGTGCGTCTCCGCTCGCGCCCGGGGCCTTGCTGCCGTGTCGGAGGGGACTGGCGAAAGATCCGCGCCCGCTCGCCGTCCTCCCGCTACCGGGCCGGACGCGGCTGCCGGAAGGGCCGCGTCCGCCCACCGCGTCACCCCGTCGTCGAGCCGGACGCGGGTGCCGGAAGAGCGCACCCTCCGGCTCACCCACGTCACCCCGGCCCCCGGGCCGTCGCACAACTCGCCCCCCGGTACACCCCCAGCCCCCGCCACACCGCCTAGGGGCGGTTAGGGGTCCGGTGGCGGGGCGGGGGCCGTTAGCGTCGGCTGCGGAACGTGGCGGAGACGGTGAAGGTACCGTGCCCGGCTCTCCCCGGTCCCGGCCGGTGTCCGTGCCCGGCCGCCGTTCCGTCCCGCAGCGAGCAGAGGTGATCAGTGTGTCCCCGGAAGCCAGCGCGAAGGGCACCGTCCCCTTCGGGGAGTACCGGACCTGGTACCGGGTGACCGGTGAGCTCGGCGCGGGACGGCCGGCGGTCGTCGCCGTGCACGGCGGGCCCGGCAGCACCCACGACTACCTGCTGCCGCTCGCCCGGCTCGCCGAGGACGGCTGGCCCGTCGTCCACTACGACCAGCTCGGCAACGGCGGCTCGACCCACCTCCCGGACAAGGAACCCGGGTTCTGGACCGTGGAGCTGTTCGAGGAGGAACTGGCCAACCTGGTCGAGCGGTTGGGGATCGCCGACGACTACGTGCTGTTCGGCCAGAGCTGGGGCGGTCCGCTGTGCGCCCGGCACGCCATGACCGCCCCGCCCGGACTGCGCGGCCTGGTCGTCGCCAACGCGCCCGCCTCCTACCCGCTGTGGCTCGAGGAGATGGCCCGGCTGCGCGCCGCGCTCCCGCCGGGGGTGGAGGACACCCTGCGACGGCACGAGGCGGCCGGCACCTACGACAGCGAGGAGTACCTCGCCGCCATGCGGGTCTTCTACGACCGCCATGTGTGCCGGGTGACGCCCTGGCCCCGGGACTTCCTGTCCTCCTTCATGGAGATCTACAACGACCCCACGGTCTACTACGCGATGAACGGCCCCAACGAGTTCCACGTCATCGGCTCCCTGAAGGACTGGTCGATCGTCGACGACCTGCACCGCGTCCGCACCCCGACCCTGCTGATCAGCGGACGCCACGACGAGGCCACACCGGCCGTCGTCCAGCCGTACCACGACGAGATCCCCGGAGCCCGCTGGGAGATCTTCGAGGAGTCCAGCCACCTTCCGCACCTGGAGGAGCCCGAGCGGTTCCGCGCGGTGCTGACCGACTTCCTCAAGAGCCTGTGAACCGAGAGCTGTGAAAGGGGACTCGGCCATGGCACACGACACCGCCCTCGTCTTCCCCGGCATGGGACCCGTACCGTTCGCCGAGGTGGGCAGGTTCATGGTGGCCGACCCCATCGCCCGGGACCTGGTCGCCGTGGCCGACGACGCCCTCGGCTACTCCCTCGTGGACGCCTTCCGCACCTCCCCGGGCGACTACTCGGAGGCCGCCCAGGTCGCGTTCTTCGTCAACTGCCTGGCCTGCGCCCACTGGGCCGGGCGACACCTCGGGGTGGAACCCGGCATCGTCGCCGGGCCCAGCTTCGGCGAGAAGGCGGCCCTCGCCTACACCGGCGCGCTGGAACTGCCCGACGCCGTCCGCCTGACCGCCGAGATCGCCCGCTGCCTGGAGGAGTACTTCGCCACCGAGCACCGGGACATCGTCACCCTGTCCTTCGTCCGCGCCCCGCGCGACGGACTCGACGCGATCCTCGCCGAACTGGACGAGGCGGGGGAGTGGCACGAGATCTCCTGCCGCATCGACGACGGCTTCTTCATGGTGTCCCTCTCCGAGCACCGGGTGAGCTGGATGGAGGAGCGGCTGCGCGCCATCGGCAGCCTCCCCCTGTACACCATGCGGCCCCCCATGCACGCCTCGGCGTTCCGGCCGCTGCGCGAGAAGGCCGCCCGCGAGGTGGTGTCCCGCTACACCTTCGCCGACCCGAGGCTCCCCGTCGTCGCCGACCAGGACGGCCGGGTCCTGCGCACCGGTGAGGAACTGCGCACCATGCTCCTCGACGGCTTCGACCACCCGATGGACTGGCCGAGCGTCACCACCGCCCTGAAGGACGCCGGCGTGCGCCGGCTGTGCGTCGCCGGACCGGACAGCCTGTTCGGCCGGGTGCCGCGCACCATCCGCCAGTTCGACGTCGTCGCCGCCCAGCCACGGCTGGCGATGACCCCCCGGCGCCGTACCCGCGCCGCCTGAACCCCCGCCCGACTCGTTGGAGGCCCCCATGTGGGACGACCGGTTCGAACACATACTCCGCCCCTTCCTGCCGTTCCTGCCGCCGCAGGAGGAGCTGACGCCGGAGTCCGACCTGAAGGACCTCGGCCTGGACTCGCTCGGCACCGTGCAGCTCCTCGGCACCCTCGAGGAGGACTACCAGGTCCGCTTCCGCGACAGCGCGCTGACCATGGACACCTTCCGCACCGCCGGTGTGCTGTGGGACACCCTGCGGGGCATGCTGCAGAGCACCACGGGCTGACGGGGCGGTCACCGTGGACCCCACCGTGGACGGCACGCTGTCCGGCCGGTTCGCGCGCGGCCTGGCCCTCGCCCCCGACCGGCCCGCGCTGCACGCCGACGGCGTCGATCTCACCTACCGCGAACTGCACGAACTCGCCCTGGTCCGGGCCGGTTCGCTGCTCGCCGGGCTCCCCGGCCGGCCGCCCGCCGTGGGCGTGCTGGCCGGCAAGGGACCCACGGCGTACGCCACCCTGCTGGCCGGCCTGTACAGCGGCGTCACCGTCGTCCCCCTCCAGCCGGCCTTCCCCGCCGCCCGCACCCGGCGGATGATCGAGGCCGCCGGGGTCGGCGCGCTGCTCGCCGACGACGACGCCCTGCCCGCCCTGACCGCGCTGCACGAGGACGGCGTACGGCTGCCGACCCTGTTCGCGCCCGGCGGGCAGCCCATGCCGGCGCTCGCCCTCGACCCGGACAGCGCCCTGAAGGCACCCCAGCCCGCCCGGCCCTCCGACATCGCCTACGTGCTGTTCACCTCCGGCTCCACCGGCCGGCCCAAGGGCGTGCCGGTCACCCACGCCAACACCGCCCACTACTTCCGACTGCTCGACCGGCGCTACGACTTCGGGCCGCACGACGTCTTCTCGCAGACCTTCGACCTCAACTTCGACTGCGCGATGTTCGACCTGTTCTGCGCCTGGGGCGCCGGGGCCGCCGTCGTCCCCGTCCCCGCCCGGGCGTACGCGCGCCTGCCGGAGTTCGTGGCCGAACGGGGCATGACCGTGTGGTTCTCCACGCCCAGCGCGATCACCCTGGTCCGCCGCACCGGCGGGCTCGCCCCGGGCGCACTGGGCTCGCTGCGCTGGAGCTTCTTCGCCGGGGAGGCGCTCGGCTGCAAGGACGCCGAGGACTGGGCCGCCGCCGCGCCGGGCGCCGCGCTGGAGAACCTCTACGGCCCCACCGAGCTGACCATCACCATCACCGCGCACCGCTGGACACCGGGACGCCACCCCAACGACATGGTGCCCATCGGCGCCGTCCACCCCGGCCACGACACCCTGCTGCTCGACCCCTCCGGCCTGCCCGGCACCGGCGACGAAGGCGAACTGTGCGTCGCCGGGCCCCAGTTGACGCCCGGCTATCTCGACCCGGCCGACGACGCCGGACGGTTCCTGGAACACGACGGCCGGCGCTACTACCGCACCGGGGACCGGGTCCGGCGCGCCGCCGGCGGCGGCTGGCACTACCTGGGCCGCAAGGACGCACAGGTCCAGGTGCACGGCATCCGGGTCGAGCTGGCCGAGGTGGACGCCGCCGCCCGCACCTGCCCCGGCGTCGAGGACGCCGTGACCGTGGCCGTACCCGTCGACGGCACCGTGGAACTCGCCGTGTTCCACACCGGCGCGCCCGTGCCGCCCGCCCGGCTCGCCCGCCATCTGCGCGAGCTGCTGCCGGCCGCCGTCGTCCCGCGCGCCTACCACCACCTGGACACCCTCCCGCTCAACGCCAACCGCAAGACCGACCGCAGGAAGCTCGCCTCCCGGGCCGCGGCCATGCGGCAGCCGGCCGGAGGCACACACGAAAGGCGGCAGGAGTCGCAGTGAACGGTCAACCGACAGTGCCGGCCCGCACCGACGCCCGGGTGCACGACCTGCTCGACGAGGCCACCGCCGAGTGCCCCGGCGCCTGGGCGGTCACCGACGGCACGGGCCGCTGGACGTACCGGGAACTGACCGCCCACAGCCACGCCGTCGACGCCTGGCTGCGCGCGCGGGGCATCGGCCACGGCGACCGGGTCCTGGTCCAGCTGCCCAGCACCCGGGAACTCGTCGCGCTGCTGTACGGCACCGCGCGCCGGGGCGCGGTCCTCGTCCCCGTCAACACCGGTATGAAGGACTTCCACCTGCGGGCGGTCGTGGAGAACGCCGAGCCCGCGCTGATCGTCGTCGCCGACCCGGCCGTGGACCGGATCGGCGCCCTGGCCGGCGAGGTGCCGGTCCTCGGGCTCGGCCCGGCCTGGGAGGAGATCACCGAGCTGCGCGAGCGCGAGGTCCGCCCGGCCGAAGTGCCGGTCGGCGCCGACGACATCGCCGTCCTCGTCTACACCTCGGGCTCCACCGCCGCACCCAAGGCGGTGATCTGCCCGCACGGCCGGATGGTGTTCGCCACCGAGGCCATCGGCCTGGAACTCGGCTACCGCCCCGACGACGTGGTGTTCTGCCGCTTTCCGATCTCCTGGGACTACGGCCTGTACAAGGTGCTGCTCACCGCCGCCGGCCGCAGCGAACTCGTCCTCGCCGACGGCGAGTCGGACCTGGTGCTGCTGCGCCGCATCCGGGAGACCGGCGCCACCGTCGTCCCGGTCGTGCCGTCCCTGGCCACCATGATCTGCGCCCTCGCCGCCCGCGAACCCGCCGGCGGGTCCCGGGTGCGCCTGTTCACCAACACCGGTGCCGCGCTGCCGAAGTCCACCGCCGACGCCCTGCGCACCGCGTTCCCCGGCGCCGAGGTGGTCGTCCAGTTCGGGCAGACCGAGTGCAAGCGCGTCTCCGTGCTGCCGCCCGCCTTCCAGGACGCCAAACCCCACTCGGTCGGCCGTCCGCTGCCCGGCACCCGCGCGTTCGCCGTGGACGACGAGGGCCGGCCGCTGCCGCCCTGGCGGACCGGCGAGATCGTGGTCGAGGGACCGCACGTCATGCCCGGCTACTGGCGGGCCCCGGAGCAGACCGCCCGCGCCTTCCGGCCCGCCCCCGGCGGCGGACTGCGGCTGCACACCGGCGACTTCGGCCATGTGGACGAGGACGGCTTCCTCTACTACGAGGGCCGCCGCGACGACATGTTCAAACACAAGGGCGTCCGCATGAGCACCACCGAGATCGAGGCCGCCGCCACCGACGTCCCCGGTGTCCGCGCCGCCGCCGTCCTGCCGCCCGCCGAGGACCGCCCCCTCGCGGTGTTCGCCGAGGGCGACATCGACCCGCACACCCTGCTCAAGGAGCTGTCGCTGCGGCTGGAGCGCGCCAAGGTGCCCACCGCGAGCCGGGTCGTCGACGAACTGCCGCTCACCCAGCACGGCAAGCACGACCGCAAGGCGCTCGCCCGCCTCCTGGAAGGAGCCACCACGTGACCGCCACGGAGCCGACCGGGCGCGACCACCCGACGACCGACGGGCCGGCCGGACGCGACCGTCACACGCGAGCCGCCGAGCTCGCCGGGCGCTTCGGCACCCCGGCCTACGTCTACGACCTCAACCGGGTCGCGGCGGCCCGCGACGACCTGTTCGCCGCGCTGCCCGCCGAGGTCGAGGTGTTCTACGCCGCCAAGGCCAACCCCCACCCCGAGCTGCTGCGCGAACTGCGCACCGGCGGCTGCCGCGCCGAGATCAGCTCCGTCGGCGAACTCGACGCCGCCTTGCGGGCCGGCTTCCCCGGGGACCGGATCCTGTACACCGGACCCGGCAAGACCACCGCCGAACTGGCCGAGGCGCTGACCCGGGGCGTCCGCCTGTTCTCCACCGAGTCCCTCGGCGACCTGCGCCGCGTCGGCGAGACCGCGCTGAAGCTGGGCCTGACCGCCGACTGCCTGCTCCGCGTCAACAACGCCACCGGCGCGGCGGCCACCGGCATCCGCATGACCGGCGTGCCCTCGCAGTTCGGCTTCGACAGCGAGACCCTGCCCGGCCTCGCCGCCGAGCTGCGCGAGGTCCCGGGCACCCGCGTCGCCGGACTGCACTTCTTCCCGCTCAGCAACGCCAAGGACGAGGCGAGCCTGATCGCCGAGTTCCGGCACACGGTCGCCACCGCCGCCGCCCTCCAGCAGGACCTCGGCGTGACCTTCCGGTTCCTCGACATCGGCGGCGGATTCGCCGCCCCCTACGCCGTGCAGGGCGCCCGGCCCGTCTACCGGGAACTGCGCGACGCCCTCGCCGGCACGCTGGACGAGCACTTCCCCGGCTGGCGGACGGGCGCCCCCCGGGTCGCCTGCGAGTCGGGCCGCTACCTGGTCGCCGACAGCGGCACCCTGCTCACCTCCGTCGTCAACGTCAAGGACAGCCGCGACCACCGCTACCTCGTCCTCGACGCCGGCATCAACACCTTCGGCGGCATGTCCGGGCTCGGCCGCATCCTGCCCGTGTCCGTCGAACCCCACGAGTCCGTGGGCGCCGACGGCACCCCGGCGAGCCTGGCCGGGCCGCTGTGCACCCCGGGCGACCTGCTCGGCCGGGGCGTCCCGCTGCCCCCGCTCGCCCCAGGCGGCCTGCTCACCGTCCCCAACGCCGGTGCCTACGGCCCGACGGCCAGCCTGCTGATGTTCCTCGGCCGGCCCGCGCCCGCCGAGATCGTCGTACGCGGCGACGACCTCGTGTCCGTCTCCCGCATCGAGCACACCCGCACCTACGACCACGGACAGGCCCTGTGATGAGCCCCATCCCGAACACCCCCGGTCCCGGCGACCGGCCCGTGCTGGTGGCCGGAGGCATCTCCGACTCCCACACCTGGAACCTCGTCTACCTCCAGCTCCTGCTCGAGGAGCACGGACACCGCGTGGTCAACCTCGGCCCCTGCGTCCCCGAGGACCTGCTCATCGCCGAGGCCCTCGCACACCGCCCCGCGCTCATCGTGGTCAGCAGCGTCAACGGCCACGGTTACCACGACGGCATGCGGACCGTCACCCGGCTGCGCGAACACCCCGCCCTCGCCGCGGTGCCCGCCGTCATCGGCGGCAAGCTCGGCATCGCCGGACCCTGCGGTGCCGAGGAGGTGGCCGCGCTGCGTGCCGCCGGGTACGACGCGGTGTTCGACGACAGCGCCGAGGGCGTCGCCGCCTTCCGGCGGATGCTCGGCGCGCTGCCGCAGCGGGCCCTGGTGTGACCGGCGGCGGGTTCGGCGCGTTCGTGCGCCGGGCTCACGACGCCGGCCGGCTGGTGGTGCAGCCCCGGATGGGGATGAGCAGCCCGCGGCGGATGCGGGCCGGACTGCTCGCCACCCGGGACGCCAGGGCGACCACCGTCGGCACGATCACCCTGGACAGCTACACCCGGGTCGGCGACCTGGAGTCGGCACGCCTGGCCGTCCTGGAGGACGTGGCCCTCAACGGCTACCCGATCGTGAGCCACGACCCGGCCACCACCACGGGCGTCCTCGACGGGATCCACGGCCCCGGGTTCCCGGTCCAGGTCCGGCACGGCTCCGCCGCGCCCCAGGACATCTTCCGGGCGCTGACCGCCGTGGGGCTCGACGCCTCCGAGGGCGGCCCGGTCTCCTACTGCCTGCCCTACGGCCGCGTCCCGCTGCGCGCGTCCGTCGCCCACTGGGCCGCCGCCTGCCGGCTGCTCGCCGCCCGCCGCGAGTCGGGCGCCGAACCGCACCTGGAGACCTTCGGGGGCTGTGTCCTCGGCCAGTTGTGCCCGCCGAGCCTGCTCGTCGCCGTCAGCGTGCTGGAGGCGCTGTTCTTCCACCGGCACGGCATCCGCAGCATTTCCGTCAGCTACGCCCAGCAGACCCATCCCGGCCAGGACGCCGAAGCGGTGGCCGCGTTGCGCCGCCTGTGCGCACACCACCTCCCGGACGCCGAATGGCATGTCGTCGTCTACGCCTACATGGGGCTGTATCCGGAAACGGAACAGGGCGCCTACCGGCTACTCGGGAAAGCGGCCGAACTCGCCGTCGCCAGCGGCTCGGAACGGCTCATCGTGAAAACCGTCGCGGAATCCCGCCGCATTCCCACGGTGGCCGAGAACGTCGCCGCCCTGGAATACGCGGCCGAGGTCGCCGCCCGCACCCCGCGGGCCCCGCTGGACGCCACCGGCACCCAGACCTACGCCGAGGCGTCCGCCCTGGTGGACGCCGTACTGGAGCTGGACGACGACCCCGGTGCGGCCCTGCTGGCGGCGTTCGCCCGGGGACGTCTCGACGTGCCCTACTGCCTGCATCCGGACAACGCCGGAGCCAGCCGGAGTTACATCGCCGCGGACGGCCGGCTGGCCTGGGCCGACATCGGCGGGATGCCGCTGAACGGCATCGCCGACGTACGCCCGGCCCGCGCCGTCACCGCGGCGGAACTGCTCGATTCCCTGTCCTACGTACGCCGTTCGTTCGACGGATACGACCCCCGGAACACCCGGAGCGTCGAAAACGGCCGCCCCTAGGGGTGGTTAAGGGTGTGGCCTTTCCGAGGCCGTCACTACGGTGTGGAAAAAGGTGAGGAAAACCGGTGTCGGCCGAAAGTGGAGATGCGTGGATGAACGGGCCCGGATCCGACTCAGCTCTGGCACGACGGCTCGCCACGGCCGTACCGTCCCGGCACCGCGCGCTGGTGACCGACCTGGTGCGC
>NZ_JACBWZ010000002.1 GCF_013870595.1 Streptomyces sp. WELS2
TCGCGAAGACCAGGCAGGCGACGAGGGCGAGGCCGAGCGCGGGCAGCAGCACCGGCTTGCGCCCGATCCGGTCGGAGGCGACCCCGGAGACCAGCAGGGAGCCGAGCAGCCCCGCGATGTAACAGGCGAAGACCACGGTCAGCGTGCCCTTGCCGAACCCCATCCCACGCTGCCAGAGCACATACAGCGGGGTGGCCGCGTTGGACAGCACGAACACCGCCGTCACGGGCCAGGCGGCGAGCCAGACCCACCGGACGGGCACCTCACCCCCGCCCGCCGCTTCCCGGGCACGCACACCGGCGGTCGCCGTCGTCATGACACAGTCCTCCCCTGGACCTCGGTACGAGTCGAGTCGTACTTGTACGAGCGGAGTCGAACTTAGCATGCAGTACGATCGGAGTCGTACAGGAAGTCCGCGAGAGGGGAGCCGCAGTTGACCGGGCAGAGAATCGAAGCGACTCGGCCGGCCGGGGGCGTCGAGCAGCGGCCGGAGCCTCCCGGCCTCCCCGACCCGCTGCCCGAACCGGCCGCCGCCGACATCAGGCTGGAAACCGTGCTGGGCGCGCTCAGCGACCCGCTCAGACTGCGGATCGTCCGCAAACTCCTCCTGGAGTCCGAGGAGTTCGACCACACCTGCGGCTGGTTCGGCCTGGACCGCCCCAAGTCCTCGCTGACCCACCACTTCCGGGCCCTGCGCGAGGCGGGCGTCACCCGGCAGCGCCAGTACGGCCTGGAGCGCCGCAGCCAGGTCCGGGTGGCCGACCTGAACGCCCGCTTCCCCGGCCTGCTGGACCTGGTGGCCGCCTGGACCCCGCCGGACGGCGACTGAGGCGTCCCGGGATGCGGACCGTGCCCCGGTCCCCGACCATGGAAGTCGTCGCGAGGGGAGGGGCAGTCAGAGCCGGGCCGACCTCCTGGGAGTGTGACGATGACCGGTGACAGACCCTCCGCGGCGGCCTGGCGCAACCTGGTCATGGCCACCGTCGGCTTCACCCTCACCTTCTGGGCCTGGAACCTCGTCGCCCCGCTCGCCGCCGACTTCGACGAACGGCTGCACATGGGCGCCTCGGCCCAGTCCCTCCTGGTCGCGGTCCCGGTCCTGGTCGGCTCCCTCGGCCGGGTCCCGGCCGGCGCGCTCACCGACCGCTACGGCGCCCGCGTGATGTTCCCGCTGACCAGCGCCCTGACGATCATCCCGGTACTGCTCCTGATCCCGGCCCGGTCGTCGTACGCCGCCCTGCTCCTGGTGGGGTTCGTCCTCGGCCTCGGCGGCACGACGTTCGCGATCGGCGTGCCGCTGGTCAACTCCTGGTTCCCGCCCGCCCACCGGGGCGCGGCCCTCGGCGTCTTCGGCATGGGCATGGGCGGCGTGGCGCTGTCCGGCTTCCTCACCCCGCGCATGTACCACCGGGGCGAGCACCTGCCGTTCCTGGTCATGGCGGCCGCCCTGGCGGTGTACGCGGCCCTGGCCGCCTTCCTGATCAACGACCGCCCCGGCCGCCGGGTCCCCTCGACCCCGCTGGTCAGCCGCCTCACCCGGGCGGCCCGCCTCCGCGTCACCTGGGAACTGTCGGCGCTCTACGCGATCGGCTTCGGCGGCATCGTCGCGTTCGGCGTCTACCTCCCCACCTACCTGCGCACCTGGTACGGCCTCAGCCCCACCGACGCCGGCACCCGGGCGGCCGGCTTCGCCCTGGTCACGGTGGTCTTCCGCCCCTTCGGCGGCTGGCTCGCGGACCGCGTCCACCCGGCGGTCGTCACGGCCTGCGCACTGGGCCTGGTGGCGCTTCTGGCGATCATCCAGTCCTTCGACCCGGTCCTGGTCCCCACCGCCACGGTCTGCCTGCTGCTGATGGCGGCGGGCCTCGGCACGGCCAGCGGCTCGGTCTTCGCCCTGGTCTCCCGGGTCACCCCCCAGTCCCAGGTGGGCAGCGTCACCGGCATCGTCGGCGCGACAGGCGGCCTGGGCGGCTTCGTCCCACCCCTGGTCATGGGCGCCGTCTACAGCGCCAAGTCCTCGTACTCCATCGGCTACATGCTCCTGTCCGACCTCGCCCTGGCAGGCTGCGTCTACGCCTACGGCCGCATGCGCACAGCGGGCCCGACCCCGGAGCCGGCCCCGGCCCACGCCCCCGAAGCCGACAGCCCGACGAAAAAACCCCGTCACCAGCGAATTCGCTGATGGCGGGGTCTTCGGACACTTCTCGCGAAGTGCCCCCGGCAGGATTCGAACCTGCGCACACGGCTCCGGAGGCCGGGCAGTTCCCAGGCGTTTTCGCAGGTCAGCGCGATACCTGACATGGCGTCAGCGGCGCGATCCCGCGTATGTCCCGCGATTTGGAAATGTCCATTTATGGCCAGTTTGTATTAATTGTATGGGCTCGTGGCGCCTCGGGCCCAGGGGCGTGGCTGGGCGGAAATAATCTCGACCTCTTCCGATGTCGACCCTGGCCATGATGGGCAAAGAGGCGGTGCCGAATCTAAGCTCTGCAACACGCACGGCGGCGTGACCGGGGTCACGCCGCGTCGCGACGAGGCCAGGGCGGATGCGTAGGACCTCAGTGTTGCCGGTGACTCACCCGTTACGGCGCGCACGGCGTTCGTGAGCGGCGGCGCACTATCGACCTGCCCGCCACCGCTTCCACGGCGATGACCGCATCGGCCTTGAGGCCGTGGTCTTCGCCGCAGGCACTCAGGGCGCCTCGAAGGGGCTGCCGGCGCGTCGCCGGGCTATCGCCTGCCCGCGGGCAGGGCGTGGCCCTGGCGGCCAGCGAGGTGCTGCTCGGCCTCGGGGATGTTGTCGCCCGGGTCCAGCGCAATCGGTACTCGGCCTATCGGCGGCTGCGGCACTTCGCCTGCATGTGCCCGCCGTAGCCGACCAAGCTCCCCGCCTACCTCAAGACTCACCGCAGAAGCCCGACCTCATCACCGGTCTCACCCAGGATGTGACGGGGCTCGGTCACCATGGCGCGGGTGACCGGAGGTGCAGTTGTGTATGGAGCGAAACCTGGAGCGCGCCCAGGAACTCTTCCGCCCCAGCTGCGCCGCGCGTGGCGAGCCCGCGCATCGCAGGATGCGGGCGGGATGTGGAGTTGCTGGTCTGTGGCCGTGTGTTTGCCTTTCGGGGTGGCGGTCAGGCCATCGTGGCGGTGGATCAATAATTATCTACTGAATTGCGCGTTTGGCCAACCGCCGGCCTGCGGCTATATTACCGCCCCAGCTCCCAGGTATCATCGCCGCGGGAGCGGGCGGCCGGGATGGTGACGCAGGATCTGTCCAGCCATGCTGTGGTGGGGACGGCGCTCCATCTGGAGTCACTGGAGAATGCGCGGATTCAACGCGTACTGGAATCCTTATGGCCGCGGTGGGTAAGTGTCCTTGACGGATTTGGGTGGGTTCGTTTCGTCCATGCATCGATTTCGGTAAAAGTTTTTGCGATGAATTCGGTGGGTGCTCCGGACGATCTGAGTGACGTGGCAGCTATCGCGGCCAGTTGTTGGTCTGTCATCGAGAGATGGGTACGGGCGATCTGGTATTCCGCGAGCACGTTGGTCTTCAGCAGCAGCGGGTCATCGGAGCCGAGCGAACATTGCACCCCGCTCTCCAGGAGGTGCAGCAGGGGATGTTCTTGAATGTGCTTGACGACTCCTAGAACGCGGTTGGACGTCAGGCATACGTCCAAGGTGATCTGTTCGTTGGCAAGCCGTTCCATGAGCGCCGGGTGTTCGACGGCGCGGACTCCGTGGGCAATCCGGTCAGGAAACAATACGTCGAGTGTGCCGCGGATGCTGGCTTCCCCCATCAGTTCCCCCGCGTGCGGCGCGATGATTAAGCCCGCGTCCCGGGCGATTGCGAAGGCTTCACTGAACGCCTCCGGAGGAGTGGTGGCCTCGTCACCAGTGAGGCCGAAGGCCACGACGCCGCGGCCGGCGTAATCGGCAGCGAGTCTCGCGAGAACAGCGGCAGCCCGCGGATCGCGATTGCGGCTTGCGCTGAGCGTGAGTCCGAAACCGACGCCCAGGGGTCTGCCTGCCGCGGCTCCGGTGTCCACGACGAGGTCAAGCACGTCTTCGGCCGAGCCGAGCGCGGGGGCGTAGGTCGTCGGATTGAAATGCGGTTCGATCCAGACCGCTCCTGAGGCTGCCGCGTCCTCGATGACCTCTCGCACCAGGCGCCGCATGTCGCTTCGTGTTCGAATGAGCTTGACGACCTCTCGGTAGCAGCGCTGGAACTCGTCAAACGAGCGATAACAACCGACCTGCGGCGTCGGCTCCGCGTAGGCGGTGGCCAGATCCGCGAGGGTCCTGGGTCGCATGGCGCCCTCGAGGTGGAGATGAAGATCGGCTTTCGGCAGGTCCACGAGATCGCGGTCACTCGAGATGAGATCCCTCGGCGTTGAGGGTGAGTGGGGCATGGACATGTCCTCGGGATGAGATTAGGGCGGAATCACAGACGTTCGACGTTCGTGCCGCTCAGGCGCGCTCGGCAGTCCAAGACATACGATGCGTGGTCCTCGACGAGCCGGAGGTCGAATGCATCGTGGTCGGTGAGCAGGACGACTGCGTCGGATACCTCCACAGCGTCCGCTGTGAGCAGCGAATGGTGCGCTCGCACACCGAGGTCGATCGGATCAGTGACGTGAGGGTCACAAATCTTGATTTGCGCTCCAAGTTCGACCAGGAGCCTCGCGATGGTAGTCGCCGGCGAGTTCCGGACGTCGCCGGTGTTGGGCTTGTAGGACACGCCGAGGAGGAGGATGCGTGAGCCGTTGACTGGCAGGCCGTGCCGGTTGAGGGCCTCAGTCAGGCGCCGCACGACATGGGCAGGCATCGCGGCGTTGACCTCGTCGGCCACCTCGACCAGGCGCAGTGCCCCGCCGGTCTGCCTCCGGACTCGCCAGGACAAGTAGGTGGGGTCGACCGGAAGGCAGTGCCCGCCGACGCCGGGGCCCGGTGAGAAGCGCATGAACCCGAATGGCTTGGTGGAGGCGGCATCGAGCGCGGCCCAGATATCGGTGCCGAGTTGTTGGGCGTGGACAGCGAGTTCGTTGACCAGGGCGATGTTGACCTGGCGGAAGGTGTTCTCCAGGAGTTTCGCCAGTTCGGCGTCGCGCACCGAGGCGACCTCGACGACAGTGTCGACGAGGCTCTGGTAGAAGTCACTCACGGCTTTCAGAGACGCATCGTCTATCCCGGAGACGATCTTCGGCGTGTTCTGGAGGGTCCATATTCGGTTGCCGGGGTCGATCCGTTCGGGGCTGTAGCCGAGGTGGAAGTCCTCGCCCGCCCGGAGCCCGGAGGCGGCTTCCAGCACTGGCCCGAGGACGTCCTCAGTCGTTCCCGGGTATGTGGTGGATTCCAGGATGATGACGCAGCCCGGTTGAAGGTGCGGGGCGAGTGCCAGGCCGGCATGCTCGATCGCGGAAACATCTGGTGCGCCGTCGCGTAACGGGGTGGGTACCGCGATGACTGCGACCTCGAATCCGGCCAAGTCTTCTGGGCGCGTGGTTGGTAGGTAGAGCCCGTCCGTCAGAGCTGCCGCGATCTGTTCCGCAGGAACATCGGGGCTCAATGACTCCGCGGCCTGCAGTCGTTTCACGCGGTCTGCGTCGGTGTCGAATCCCACAACCCGGCAGCCGACTTGCGCTGCCCGGATGGCCAGCGGCAGGCCGACGTAGCCTTGGCCGACTATCACTGTGCGCAGCGGGGCGGAGGATGCGCCGGCCACGGTCACTCGACCGGTCGGGGCAGGTCGGCGGCCAGCAGACGTTCGTGAAGCTCCCCCAGAGCTGTGCGGTTACTGTCGAATCGCAGCAGCTCGCTGGCCGCCTTGAAGTCCAGCCACTGGACGGCGGTGTGCTCATCAGAGAGCTTGATCTCTACGCCGGTCAGGTCCGCAGCGAACGCGTACTCAGGCACAACATAGGTTCCCGCCGGCCAACTGTTGCGATCGGCGAAGAATCGTGCGGGGATGCTAGCGGTGGTCTGCAGGGGGTAGAGCGCGACTGTCCCGTCGAGGCCGAGCTCTTCACGTGCCTCGCGCGCGGCGGCCTGCTGCGGGCTCTCGCCTGACTCACCGCCGCCGGCGACTGCCTGCCAGGCATCCATATCCTGGCGGCGGAGTACGGCGAATTCAACCTGACCGCCGACCCGGCGGAACGGTACGACGAGGATCTGGAATGGTGCTCGGGACACGTGGCTCTCCTCGGCTAGGAATCGGATGGAACACAAGTCGTGGCGCGCTGACGCTCCGCTTCGCGGAGTTGGCCCATGTTGTCGTGGATCTTCTCCACTGCACGTACGACATCGGCGACTTCTGATGGGTCCTCGAGCAGCATCCCCGACCCGGCTGCTTGCCCGAACAGCACCAGCTTCTTGCAGGCAGCACGGGCCCGCGCACACGACACGGTCCGTGAGCGCGCGTGGTCCTGGGATGCGGCGTCGGCGTAGACCGGCTCGTCAGGACAGGCGATGAGGTCGCGGAGAACGACAGGAATGCCTTCCGCTCTCAGCGCGGCACGGAAGGAGCTGATCGAGATGTTGCCGAATGCTTCGGGATCGAGGGTGAACGCGAGGGAGAACCGGCCGTGTCTGGTTACCCGTGGGTTGGGATCGGCGGGTACGGGCCGCAATCCTGGCACGCTGGACAGGGCGCTGGTCAGGAAGGCCGCGCCCTTCGTTTTCGCTGTGAGCTGGCGGTCCAGGCGTTCGAGCTGGACGCGCAGTATGGCGGACTGGAACTCGCTGAGTCGCAGATTCCAGCCGAGTTCGGAGTGGTGACCGGTGACGCCGAGGGAGCGGCCGTGATCCCGTAGCGATGCGATCCGTGCTGCCAGCTCACCATCATGTGTGACGACCGCTCCGCCCTCTCCAGCAGAGATGTTCTTCGTACTGGCGAAGCTGAACACGCCGACCCTGCCCAGCGATCCGGTGTGAGCGCCGCTCCAGGTGGCGCCGAGAGACTGGGCGCAGTCCTCAACGATCGGGAGGCCGTGATCGGCGCCGATGAGCCCGAGGCGGTCCATGTCGGCCGGGTGCCCGCCCAGGTGAACGGCGATGATCGCCCTCGTCTTTTCGCTGATCGCGACTTTCACGGACGAGGGGTCGATCGTGTGGGTGTCAGGGTCGATGTCCGCGAACACTGGCACTCCGCCGAGCATGGATACTGCGGTGGCCGTCGCCACATAGGTCATGGCGGGGACGACGACCTCGTCACCGGCCTGGATCCCCAGGGCTCTCAGCGCGATCATCAGCCCAGCGGTGCCGTTCGCGACCACTGCCACGTGCGGTACGTCGAGGTACTCGCCGAGCGCCCTCTCGAACGCCTCACCCTGTGATCCGCTGTGGATCCCGCCCCAGCGGCGGCTGGCGAGGACACCGGCAAGCGCGCCAAGCTCCGTCTGGTCGGACTGCGGCCAGGGCTGGAAGGGACGGGTACGTATGGGCGGCCCACCGTAGAGGGCGAGGGCGGTCACGGCTGAGCCTCCTCTGCGACCCCGCGCAGGAGGTCGCGGTGTTCGGTGATCCAGGTCAGCTGCTGGTGGCGGGCCCGCGCGAATGCCGGCATGCCGCGGATCTCGCCCTGGGGCGTGGTGAAGGTGCGCGTCTCCGCCGCCTGAACCGTGATGTACAGGTCGATCATGATCGCGCGGTCCGTTGCGGGGATCGGGGCGATGGTGTGGTACGCGTTCAGATACTCCCGGAACGTCGAGCCCAACAGATGCGAGGACATCTGTGGGCTGATGCAGGCCACGAAGGCCCGGACGATCTCATAGGGCCGCGGGAAGCGGGAGACCTGATCGAAGTCGATGAACAGGCGACGGTCAGGGCTGCGTGTGATGAGCAGGTTGTCGGGACGTGCGTCGCCGTGCACCCAGCTTCGGGGCACGGCAGCAAGCGACTGTGCGTCGAGCCCGAACTCCGTGAGGATCTTCATCCGCCAGTCGATCGCTTGCCGGCTGGCCGCATCGTCCGTCTGCCGCCGGATCCGCTCCAGGTCTGCCGCAGGAGGATCGGGCAGTTGAAGGAAGTCCTCACAGCGGCCTTGCGGGCTGAAGCTTTCGAAGTGGTTGTGCAAGGCGGCGAGCGCGGAGGCAAAGACAGTCGGCCCAGCCTGCTCCGCGTGATCAACGTACTCGGTCACCGTATACATGGCGTCATCGACCTGGGCGGTCCACTGACCGTCGTAGGTGAGTCGCAGGGGCGGCGCGAGGCCGGCCCGGGCCGCGTGCTGATGTGCCTGAGCCACGAGCTGAACCCGTGCCTTCTCGAACCGCCGGTTGCACCGTTTGACGACGACCAGCCCCTGGGCCGTGGGAACCACGGCGGACTGCCCGACGTGCCCACCGGGAAGCCGCCGGGCAGGTCCGCCCGCCTGTAATCCGTACTGGTGCAGGCACGCGGACAGCTCCGTCGCGCCCATGATCGTCGTCACTTGGTCAGCACCCGATTCCCCATGACAAGCACGTCCAGCCCCGAAGAATAGAAGGTGCGGATCGCGTCCTCGGGGCTGCACACGATCGGTTCCTCTGCCAGGTTGAACGAGGTGTTCAGGACCGCGCCGACGCCGGTCCGGGCACGAAATTTCGTGATCAGCCGGTGGAAGAGCGGATTGGTGTCCACGGTCACGGTCTGCGGTCTGGCGGTGCCGTCGACGTGGACCGCGGCCGAGATGAGGTCTTGCGCCTCGTCCCGCACCGGCAGCGTGCGCTCCATGAAGTACACCGCCGGTTCCGGGCCGAAGTAGCTGGCGAAGTCCTCGGCGAGTACGGCCGGGGCGAAGGGGCGCCACGGCTCCCGGAACTTCACCGCGTTGTTCACCTGGTCACGCATGCGCACGCTGCGAGGATCGGCGAGGATGGAGCGGTTCCCCAGCGCCCGCTGCCCGAGTTCCATGGCTCCCTGGAACCACCCGATGATCTTCCCTTCGGCCAGCGCGTGTGCGGCGGCATCCGCCGGATCGTCCACTGCGGGCGCGTGCAGCTTGCACAGGGACAGCGCCTCGTCGATCGCGCTCTGCTCGAAGGAGGGGCCGTAGTAGTTGTGCATCATGGCCGGACCGCGCTCGCCTGCAAGCAGGACGCAGTGCTCGTACAGGGCCGCGCCGATGGAGGTGCCGCTGTCGTCGGGGCAACTGGAGATGAAGACCTCGTCGAACGGCGTCGAGGACATGATCTTCCCATTGAAGACCGAGTTCATGAACGTCCCTCCGCCCACGGCAACCCGCCGCTGCCCCGTCTTTTGGTGCAGGTCGGCGAGAAGGTACTGGAGGGCGTCCTCCAGCACATGCTGGACGGCCGCGGCAATGTCATGGTGCCGGGCGGTGATGGGTTCATCCGGCCGGCGCGGCGGCCCGAAGCGGTGGATGAACGCCTCGCTCACCGCACCGCGAGAGGGGCGAAGGTAATAGCCGAAGTAGTTGAGGTCGAGGCGGACCGTGCCGTCGTTGAAGTCGATGAGATCCCGGAGCAGCTTGTAGGCGCTGCTGCCGGGGTCTCCGTAAGCGGCCAGCCCCATGACCTTCCACTCGTCCCGGTCGATCCGAAAACCCAGATATTGCGTGACCGCGCCGTACAGCAGCCCTACCGAGTGGGGATAGGGAATGGTGTCCATCGTGGTGAGGGAGTTGCGGTTCCCGACGGCGCGCAGCGCGGTGCAGTCCTCGCCTCGGCCATCGACGGTCAGGACTGCGGCCGACTCAAAGGGGGAGAGGAAGAAGGCGTTCGCCGCGTGCGCGTCATGGTGGTAGACGTAGTCGATGGTCAGCGGCTCACCGGCGGTCTGCAGGATCTGCGTGGCACACCCTTGATACGGCGCGTCGAGGAGAGCGGCGAGGTTGTTCGGGATCGAGTAGAGCCCTTCGGGATGCCAGCGGGCGCGTCCGGCGTAGCGGCCGTCGGGCACGCTCAAGTCGATCGCCGGGTTCGTGCTCACCGCGATCCGGTCCACGCCGTGTAGACCGTCGCGAACAGTGGACAGGCAGTACTCGATCGCGCGGGCGGGGAAGTCGCGCGCGTGCTTGCGCCGGGTGAAGCGTTCTTCCGCTGCTGCCGCGGCGACGTGTCCGTCCTCGATCAGCGCGGCCGAGGAGATGTGCAGATCGCTGGCGATTCCGAGAATGCGCATAGTCCTCACTCCTCCACCGACACACGGCACGCTAGGTCTTCGATCACCCGGCTCGTCAGCAGGCCCGCAGCTGGCGGCTGGATCAGCCGATACGCGGGAACCTGCGGAATGCGTAACCCGGCCCCGCTCGCCGGGCCGGCCAAGGAAGCCTGTTGAGGGAACACGTCGGCTGGACGGCGGAGCAGGTTGTGCGTCCACAGCGTCCGGCGCTCGTCCTCGTCGAGCTTCTCCAGACGCGGTGTGACCGCGTCTGGATCAACGTACGGTTCGATGGCCAGGCCGAGGCGGCATCGAGGCGTCACCGTGCTGTCTGCCGCGGCGGCCAACTCCTGCGGGCGTATCCCCAGACGCGTCTGCAGGTCATCGCGGTGGCCTTCGACGCCGCCGAATCGCTGCGACCACCGGCGTGTAAGAAAGGTCCGCAGTGGACCGTCGCGCAGAGCCAGCACGCTGCCCGCACGGATCCCGATCTGAATGGGGAAGCCGAGAGCGTCTTCGGCGCCCGAGCCGGCGTCCTGGACGAGGGCGAACTTGTCGTTACCCACGAGTACCGCCCCGAGGCTGTCCAGGCAGTGCAGCAGCAGCGTCGTCTTGCCTGCATTCCGCCTCCCCACCAAAGCCACGCCCAGCCCGCGCAGGGTGAAACACGCCGCGTGGAAGAACGGGAAGCCGTCCCCAAGGAGTGCGCGGAGTACGAGAGCGCGCAGTATCCGAACCGCCACCTGCATGGGCTCGTCTCTGATGGCTGTCGCCAGGAGCAGGTGGACTGTCGAGTGCGTGTCATCCACGAAGCACACCGCGTCCGGCGAGCTGGGCAGAGTCGCTCGGCGCAAGGGCGGCGTGGGACGGGCGTCCTTGACTGAGCCGATCAGTTCTGGGTCCACGTCATGAATGACAAGCCGCACTCTGGCCGGGAAGTCCCCTTGTGCGAAGAAGCCCTCGGTGTACGACGCGACATAGTCGACGACCGGTGACGGCGCGATGATCTCAACCGACGCCAACGCGAGGCCGAAACGGTCGCGGCGAAGGGAAGGAGAGGGGCGGCGGCGTGCCCAGGTGCCCAGATCGTTGACCGACAGGCTGTCCTGCACGGAGGTCACCTCTCGACCAGGTAGGCACCGCCGTTGACCAAGTCAGCCACCTGCCCCTCCAGGTGATCGATGCCGCTGACCGCAGCGACCTGCTTGGCTGCTGCCAGGAGCCGGTTCGACCGGTTCTTGAACGGGTCGCAGACCTTGGGGCAGATCACCGGGAGCTGGCCGCGCAGCCGTCGGCGCTGCTCACCTTCCCAGACCGCCGCGAAGGACCCCTCCAACGCGCTGCCGTAGCTGAAGCCGCCAGGCCGGGGGTGATAGTTGCACGGGTACAGACATCCGTCCGAGCCCACCGCGGCCATCAGATCGGTGATCGAGCACGTGGAACACGTCCGCGCCATCTCAGCGGTCTGGCCGATCTTGTGGATCTCCAGCAACCGGAAGCTATCGGCCGTGAGGTCACTGCGGATCTGCTCGATCAACACGGACGCATGGCGCGCCTGGTCGGGGGCCAGCGGACGTTCGCCGGAGTTGTCCTGCTTCAAGCGCAAGCTGTCAGCGCCGGCTTGACGGATCAGGCGGGCAGCCGTGTACACCTCGTGGTAGTTCTCGGGATACATGACGAAGGAAGTGTTGATCTCCACGTCCGATCCGGTTTCGGCCCGGCGCTGCACGAGCCGCGTCAGGTTGGCCATCGCGCGCTCGAACATGGCCTTGCCGGCCTTACGGCCGCCGTACTTCAGGTCGGCGTAGGTCTCCGGGGTGCCCGCGTCGATGCTGATATGCACGTATCCCGCTGGGAGCAGAGCTTCTATGCAGGCGTCATCCATCAGCACGGCGTTGGTGAAGATGCCGTAGCGGATCCCGCGCTCGGCCAGCAGGGCGAACGCCGGGATCAGTGCCTTGCGGGCGACAAGCGGTTCGCCGATCAGTCCGGAGAATGACACCGCCTCCACTGTGAAGACGCCGGAGCGGTCTTCGCCGCCCTGCCGGTAGGGTGCCTCCACCTCGTAGTCGGCGATGTCGCCAATCAGCTTGAGCATGTTCTCCGGGCTCGTCAGATGGTCCGGGAGCCGGTCCGACGCATCCTTGGCCGCGTCGAGCATCACCAACTGCTCCCGCTGCTCGTCCCACAGCTCGAGGGGGACGTGGTCTCCGATGCACCAGGCGCAGCGCAGGTTGCATCCGCTCGACGGATGAATCAAGACCTCGTACGGGGGGACGACCGCGCCCTGGGACACGGCGGCGAACCGCGCCCAGTGCCGCCTGAGCACGTCGAGTTCATTGAAGCGGCCCGGCAGGTCGCTGCGGACGTAGGGGGCGAGCGGATTGGTCTCCACCACATTGGTCATGCGAGAACTCCCAGGCGTTGCGGTAGTTGCCACGAATCCGTGGCAAGGTTGGCAATTCCATGACAATTCAACGGTTCGCTGTGCCGATTGCGGTCAGAGGGGGCGCGGGTGGTGAGGTGCGAGACGGACGGCTGTGAGTGATCGTATGATCCCTCTGCGTATCCGCGCGTGTTTTTCGTCCGGTGTGAAGTAGGTCACCGTGCTCCTTATGTCGCCTGCTGGTGGCGGGCGTTGCGCCTGACGCTGTGGGGCATGCCCTTGGCTCCTTCTGGTCGCGGAACAGCGGAGAACGGACGGAGGGGCACCGGGCACAGCGGTGCCGACCGTCGGCCGCCAGTCCATCCCGCCTGCCGAGCGCAGACGGCTCGGTAGGACGGTGCTTGGTGCTGACGAGGTGACATCATGCTGACCTTGAAGGTCCTCTTCGAGGGCTTTGACAGGTCATCAAGAGGACTCGAAAAGGGCTTCGTTGTTCCTTCGTGGATGATTTCGCGTCGCCGTTAGGACGTCGCGTGGCAGGCTCTGACCAGAGCGCCCTCTGGAGGAGACCCATGTCCCGCCCCCCAGGTAACACCAGGCTCAAGGCCGCACGTCTGGCCGCCGGGTACAACTCCCAGCAAGCCTTGGCCGACGCCATCACCGAGACCGCACCAAAGCTCGGCATCAGAGGGCTGGCGGTTGGCGTGCGGCAGATCAGACGATGGGAGTCCGCCAGGCCGCCCTGGCCGCAGCCAGATGTGCACCGAGTGCTGACGCATCTGTTAGGGCAGAGCATGGAGGACCTCGGGTTCACCCCTCCATGGGCAAGCCCGCGCCCCCAGCCCGGCACACCCGTCGATAACACCCCGCGCACGCCCCTGTACGGCACACGATTGGCGACGGTCCCCGCCCAGAGCGCAGCCGCGACCCAACCCCCGTCAGTCGGACGGGACTTCGCGGCCGTCACGCGATCGCACCGGCATCTGTACTGGTCCGTCGCCCCCGCTGTGCTGCACCCAGCTGTCCTGGAGCATGCCCGTCTCGGCTGCACTCTTCTCCCGGAGACGGGCAGCCCAGCCCGCCAGGTCCTTGCGGGCGCACTGGCCGAGTCCTACCTTTTGGCCGGCCGCATTGAGTTCTTCGACCTGCGCCAGCCGGACCAGGCTTCGGAGACGCTCCTGCGGGCTCTGCAAGCAGCAGGCGAAGCAGATGATCCGCTGCTGGGAGCAGCCGCCCTCGCGCATATGGCGTTCATCCCTGGGTGGGCGAGCGATCGGGAGACGGCAGTTGAGCGCATGCTGGCGGCCCGTACGTATGCCCGTCGCGGGCGCGCGTCAGCGGAGTTCTGGGCGTGGCTCGATGCCGTCGAGGCGGAGTGCGAGACCCGCTGTGGGGATCCTCACGCCGCGCTGCGATTGATTCACCGCGCCGAGGACACGCTCGCCGTAGGCGCCGAACATGCCACCCCCGAGTGGCTGGACTGGTTCAGTCTCGTCCGCTTGTCCGCGTTCAAAGGGAACACGCAGCTGAAGGCCGGCCACCTGCCGCAAGCGCGCCAGACGCTCCGCGAGGTACTCGACGGCCTGCCGCCTGAGTCGAACAAGCAGCGCACCGTCGTCCTCGGTGACCTGGCCGCGGTCGAAGCCGCCGACGGAAGACCGAAGGAGGCGTGCCGCTACGCCATCCAAGCCCTCGACCAGCTGGCCATCACCTGGTATGCCACCGGAATGGACCGCGTCCGCGAGGTCCGCCGCACTCTCGCCCCCTGGCAGAACGAGCAGTGCGTACGGAACCTCGACGATCGTCTTTACGACTGGGGCACGACGGTCAGTGCTCTGCAGCGTTGAACTTGGCGATTTTCTCTGGCAGTTCCGTGAGCGAGTCGATGCGCATCGTTGTGATCGCGTCCGCGTCGGGGTCATGTTGCTGGATCGTGCCCCAGGGGCCACGCCGGATCAGCGCGGTCAAAAGGCCCGCCTGTACGGCTGGGCGGATGTCGTTGTCGAGCCGGTCACCCACGTACAGAATCTCGCCCGGCTCGGCAGGCGTCGCGTCAATGACACACTCGAAGAACTTCACGTCCGGCTTCGAGAACCCCCAGTCGTCACTGGTGGCGATCATGTCGGAGGGGAGGTCCAGTCCCCGCAGCAGCCCGCCGGCCCGCACCGTCTGGTTCCCGGCGATGCCCACCCACAGCCCGGCCTCGCGCAGGGCAGCCAGCGTGGGCCGGACGTCCGGGTAAAGGTCCCCTTCACCGAACCACTCTGGCTGTCCCGCCGCGGCGCGCTTCTCGCGCTCCTCGGTCAGGTCGAACCCAGGCCGGAACTCCTGGAACGTCTCCCGATAGTCCCGCCCCTGCGCGATGACCGCACCGAACATGGCCGCGAAGGTGTGCCGTGGCACGCCCAGCCAGTCAGCCCATGTCCCGTACTCCCGGGTTTCGTCAACAAGACACTCGCCCACGTCGAATACCACCGCACGAATCATGTTCCGCAGGTTAACCCGTGCGGCGGGGCGAGAAGACGGCCCTTTTGGACTGACCACGCAAGGGAGCACCCGAGCCGTCCCGGCCGCCGAGCACACACCTCCGCGAGCGAGCCCGCCCGCCGGGCCAGCAAGGTGCTGTAGGGCCCGCAGCAGCCGGTCACTACAGTGGGTGCGGTCCAGCGGCGGACGGCAGATGGTGACCGGCTATTCACGGTCGATTGCGGGAGGGGCAAAGAGTGGTCAAGGGTTCCGCGCTGCGCGGCTACCTGCTGGAAGAAGCACTGGCCTGGCTCCTGCGCTCCTCCGGTTACCGCCTGCTGGTACACGCCAGCCAGGATCCCGAGGAGCTGGTGACCGACGGGAACACGCTGCGCGTGCGAGGCAGGGGCGCGCTGCACCAGGTGGACGCGCTGGGCGAGTTCGCATTCACCCCGGCGTTCTCGATGCCCGTGCGGCTGTTCCTGGAAGCCAAGTTCTACCAGGACCGCTGCGGGCTGGAGATCGTACGCAATGCCCATGGCGTACTGCACGACGTGAACGAGAACTTCGTAATGCACGCCGGCAGGAGGCCGCGACGGCGCTATCAGTACGCCTATGCCCTCTTCTCGACGAGTGGCTTCACGGCGGACGCGCAGAAATACGCTCTCGCACACCAGATATCACTGGTGGATATGTCGGGTGCCTCGTTCGCCTGGCTGCTCGGGGCAATCGGCACTACCGCGTGGACGCTGGAGCAGGCGCAGAAGCATCTCGGGGCGTCGGGCACGTTTCCGGTGACCTGGGTGCGTACGGAGCTGCGTAAGGCACTGGGGACCTGGACGGCGTCTCCGGCGTTGCTGCCGGCAGCGGCTCCTGGCGAGGGCAAGTTCCGGGAGGTGGCTGCGGCGGCGATCGAGGATTTCGTCGCCGCGCTGCGGCAGAACAGTGAGGCCGAGCTGCTGCTGGGCTTTCCCTCGGCGCCGTTCATCCTGCCGCTGGCCGTCAGTGATCACCTGGCGTTCACAGCGTACGCGGATGCCCGGCCCGATCACGCGGTGCGTATCCGGCGCCGGGGCAGCGGGGGTTCGGCGGAGTGGACGCTGTCGCCGTTGGGTGAGGAAGGTGCCTACGAGCTGGCCTTCAAGCTGCCGGAGCATGTGGAGGAGTGGATCAGCGATATTGACGGGAAGGAGCGGCGGCGCACGCTGGAGGTGAAGGAGCAGTTCCTGTCCGTGATCACGATCTATCGGATGAACGGCGGCGGGGTGCGGGCCTACCAGTTGCGCTATGAGGCGAGTTCCCTCTCACACGCCTGATCCCGCTTCGCAGGGCGAGGCGGTCGGCCTCCTCAAAAAGGGAGAGGAGGCCGGCCGCTCGGTCAGACGGGCAGGTAGGGGCTGGGTTTGCCGTGCCAGCTGATGGCCAGGGCGTCACGAGCCCGGGTGGTGGCGACGAACAGCAGGGAGCGGGCCTTGCGCTGCTCGCGCTCGTAGCGGGGCGGGTCTTCGGTGCGGTAGCGGTCGATGACATGGGTTCGGGGGATGATGCCGTCGCTGGCGCCGACGATCGCTAGGCGCTGGTACTCCAGGCCCTTGAAGCGGTGCATGGTGCCGACGTGGACCTCCCCGTCTCCCTTGGGGCCCTCCTTGGTGAGCTCGGCACAGGTGATGCCGGCCTTGGTGATCAGGTAGTACATGGTCTGGCTGACCATGTCGCGGTCCGCGACGCACACGGCGATGTGGCCGCTGGGGTCGCGGGGGGAGCCGTGGTCGTCGGTGGACAGTTCCTGCCGCCAGGTGGTCAGAGTTTGCGCGAGGCCGGCGAGTTCGTCGTCCCAGGTGTCGTAGGAGGTGAAGACCGGGGCGGGGCCATGAAGGACCGAGCGGTATCCGGCAAGGTTGTCCGGGCCGTCGTCGAGGTCGTCGTAGGTGACCTTCTGACCTGGGTTGCGGGGCTCGACGACGCGGAGGGCCTCGGCGAGGATTTCCTTGGTGGTGCGGTAGCTGAGGGTCAGGCGTGAGGAGCGGCCCCGGATGTTGATGCCGAGAGCGCCGAGCGCGACTTGGTGGTCGTAGATCCGCTGGTGGGTGTCGCCGGCGATGAAGATGTCGTTGGGCAGGTCCGGGTCGGCCATGGCCCGCAGCATCTTCCAGTGGGCCGGGCTGAGGTCCTGCGCTTCGTCGACGACGATGTGCCGGTAGCGGTAGCCGAGGTAGCGCATGCCGGAGCTGTTGTCGCGGTGGATGAGATCTATGCCGCCGATCTCCTCCTTGTACTCGCGCCGGGCGCGGATCTTCGCAGCGCGTTCGATCTCGAAGCGGGCGGCGCGCTCGGACGCCTGCCCCCAGGTCTCCACACCGAGCTTGTCGAGGCGTGCGGTGAACTGTTCGATCAGCTTCCAGATGTGATTGCGCTCCGGCCGGGTCAGGGAACGGCCGCGGCCGGCGCGGCGGGCCTGGAAGTAGGCGGAGCGCGTGGGGATGGACTGGCCGAGGATGACCTGCTCCCACTCCTCGAGGAGGAACTCCGCCTCCCAGCGGTGATCGTCCAGTTCGGCCAGGAGCTGGCGCATCTCGTTCAGTGCCACATGGTTGTAGACGCGCTGCTTGGCGCGGCCGGGCGCGGTGTTCTCGCCCAGGACGCGGGCGGCGAGCTGGTCGATGTGGGCGATCTCGACGCGGGCGAGGAGCGTGGGGTCGACGAGGGATGCCAGGCGCAGTCGCAGGTCGGTGGTGAGGTTCTTGGTGAACGTGGTCAGCAGGATGGGCTTGTTGTTGCCGGGAGGCAGTTGCTCGGCGAGGTGCTTGACCCGGTGCAGGGCGACGATGGTCTTGCCGGTGCCGGGGCCGCCAGAGACGCGTGCGGGGCCGTTGTAGTGGCGGCGGACGATGCGTTCCTGAGTGGGGTGGAGGAACACTTTCCAGGCCCGGAAGTCGCCTTCGTCGATGGCCGCTTGTACGGCGTCATCGACGGCGGTGACTTTGGTGCGGGTCAGCGCTGTGGCGAAGTCGCCGAGGTCGGGTTCGTGGCCGAGCTCGACGGGACCGGTGATCTCCTTGCGGACTTCGTCGATGGTCATGCCGGCGGCGAGGCCGTAGAGGACGTCCTTGGACAGCAGTGGCGCGCCCTCGACGAGCTGGTCCAGCTCGGCGCTGTCGGTGACGGCGAGGGCCAGCTCGATCAGCTGCTCCGCGACGCCCAGCTTCCGCAGATCGTCAGCGCTGTAGGCGGCGAGCAGCGGCGGGGTCTGCACCGGTGGCGCCGGGGGCTGTGGCGCGGGGGCTGGTGCGGCGCTGGGTGCGGTGTCGTCCGGCTCGGCCGGGGTGAGGGTGATGCCGGCTCGGCGCAGGGCGCTGTCGCCGACGACGGCGAGGTCGACGAACTCGATCTCGCCGGTGATGCGGTTGACCGCGACCTGGAGTTCCTCGTAGACGTCCTTGCGGTGGCGGACGGCGATGACCAGCCAGCTCTCGGTGCCGTCCGGGTCGACTCCGGCCGGGGCGAGCAGGGCCCGGTAGGAGTCGTTGACGCGCGCGGACCAGATACGCGAATCGCCCTTGAGCTTCTTGAGCCTGAGGCCCGGCTGGTTGGGGTTGTTCCGGAAGACGTGGCAGAAGTTGTAGAACTCGGCTTTGACCGAGCGGTCGAGCTTGTACAGCTCCTGTTCGGCCTTCCGGTACAGGCTGAGCCGGGCGGTCATCGGGTGGTGCCTTCCGTGTCGGGGAGCTGTTCGAGCAGAGTGTCGAGGTGGTCGAGCCATTCGGCGGCCGTGCGGACGGTCCAGCCGTCCTCGGCGTAGGCGGCGTCGCGACGCTGGGCCTCGGCGTCGTCGTCACCGTAGTGGTCCAGGACCACGGCGATCTTGAGGCCGGGCATCGGCCAGGCGAAGTCCACCTGCCAGCGGCTCGGGCCGAGCTCGAAGCCGAAGACGGGGGCCTGTTTGCCATGGTTGGCCAGCGTCTCGGCAAGACGCAGGAGATCGGGAGCCTCGTCCGGCTCCTCCCGCAGGATCTCCAGGATGTCCTCATCCCAGGCCGCGTCCCGGATGATCCGACGCAGGGCGGCTTCGGCCGCCGAGTCGGCGCTCGGCTCTGGGGCGGCGGGCCGCGCAGCCGGCTCGACTGCCGGTGCAGTCGCGGCGGTGAGCGAGTCGAGTTCGCCGAGGCCGCCGCAGACGGCGAGGACCTCGACCTCGAAGTCGGCGGCCCGGCTGGCGGCGAGTTGGACGCCGTCGCCGCCGGCGAGGGAAAGGAACTGGGTGATGTTGGTCCAGTACAGCCAGGACCGCCACCGGAGCTTGTGTTCCTCCGTGTCGAGAACGGCCTCGGTGTCGTCGAGGACGGTCAGGGCCGTCCACCGCAGGTTCTCGGGATCGGCCGCGTCCAGGGCGAAGACGATCGGCAGACCGTGTTCGTCGCGGGTGCGGAAGAGGTGGACCGGACCGATGCCCGCCGCGTCGGGCACGGCCGGCTTGGGCCGGTGTTCGCTTGCCCCGAGGGAGGCGAGCTGGTCACGCAGTGCGGTGACGAGTTCGCCACGCTTGCCGGTCGCGGCCACGGCGGTCGTGTCGGGTACGGCGGTCAGACCGGTGACCAGGGCACGGGCGCGGCGGGCCCAGCGCTCGCTGTCCGGGTCGCGCAGGTAGGCGATGAGCGTGTCGATCGGGTTGGTGAAGACGGCTTCGCCGAAGTGGGCCCGGTTCCCGCCGTACTGCTCGTACGCCGCCTTCGCCTGCTCCTGGGCGGTGCCTCGGTACGGCGGCCAGACGGGCTTGGTGCGGGTGGGACGCTGCTCGAACAGATCGATGTCCGCCCAGGTGATCTGGAAGACGATCTTTCCGTCGGCGCGGAGCCTGGTGCGCCGTGCGGCGTCGTCGGCGATGCGGTTGTGCTCCCGGCTGGCGTGGAAACGGAAGCCTTCCAGGTAGACGTCCACGCTCTGCTGGGGGCCGCCGACCCGGGTGAAGGTGAAGTCCGTGCGGGTGCCTTCGCGTTGACGCTGGGCGGTCAGCCGCCAGTGCAGGACATCGCTGCCGTCGGTGAACCGCAGATGCCCACTGGCGTGGCCGTCCTCGTCCAGAGAGGCGTCGCCGGTGACCTTCACCCAGTCCCGCAGCGCGGCCAGGAAACGGGCCTCCAGGTCGGATTCGACCTGGGCGTCCAGCCCGACCAGCCCGGTGTGTTCCACCTGGGTGGTCTGCCAGCCGTCCTCACCCTCGCCGGTGAACAGCAGCGATTCCAGCATGGTCAGCGTGGCCTGCCGCGAGACGACGTCCTGGAACTGTTCGGGGGTGTAGCGGTGCAGGCAGCGGTGGCAGGCCCGGCGCTGTTCTTCCGCGCACGGGCACGCCTTGAGGCTCTCGTACGCCTGGGCGAGGGTGTCGCGGAAGGCGGCCGGGTCGGTGAGCCGGTCGAGGTAGCCGGTGCCTCCGGGCAGGGAGTCGAACAGGACCAGGAACCAGCGGCGCTCCCCGCTGTCGTTGTCCGGCATCGACGCGACCGTGGTGTCCAGGTGCTGCGGGTCGCCACCGAAGTGCAGGTCGACACCGAGCCGCAGGGCGGCGCGGAAGGAGTGCACCTTGGCGTCCACATCCGCGGTCGCAGCAGGGATCAGGATCCGCAGGGCCTCGGTCTGCAACTGGTGGGCCAGCAGCACCGGTTCCTGGGTGACGCTTTCCCTCTTCTTGCCGCGGCGCAGCGGGCACCAGGGCCGGTGGTGCTTGAGCTGGGGGGCGCGGGCCGCGGCGGAGTCCAGGGCATCGGTGTCATGGTCGAAGACCGGACGGCCGTCCGCGCTCGCGGCCCCGCAGGCGGTGCACACATGGAAGGGGTTCAGCCGGACCAGATGGCCGGCGAAGTCATCACGCGCAGGGGCGTCGTAGCGGACCGGGCCGACGTTGATCCGGCGGATCACCGCGCTGCGGCAGTAGTCCACGCCGAAGGTTTCGCGGGCGTGCCTCCACGAAAGGCCCCGCTCGATCTTCTCGACCGGAATATCAACCGCGTCCACGACCGTGTAGGCGCGGCGGTCACGGTCGTCCTTGTCGTCCCGGATCCGGGCGTCCTCGCGCTTGTCGCGCGAGGTGACGGTGGCCGGCTCGACGACCTGGAACAGGCAGGAGCCGTCGTCGGCGATCTGGCTGGTCTTGCAGCGAGGGCACGCAGAGCGGTCCTCGGCGGCGTTCTCGGTACGTACGTAGCCGCAGCCCGGACACACCCGCCAGGTCCGCCACTCCTGACGCCCGCCCGTGGACAGCTCCAGGCCGGTGATCTCATGGCGGTAGCCGTTGACGTAGAAGGTGTTGCCCGGCGCCAGCTCCTGGATCGCCAAGCGACGCGGCCGCTCGTAGGAGAGGGTCTCGGAGGAGTACACCACCTTGCCGGTCTTCGGATCGATGCCGTCCTCGCCGTACAGGGTCGCCGACAGCGTCGTCGCCGAGTCGATCAGCGCGTAGTTCGGCAGCAATCCAAGATCGCACAGCGCGCTCTGCGCCGAGGTGTCGCCCAAGTGCAGCAGCTGCCGGCCCACACCGCGTCGTTCAGCGTCCAGCTCCGCCTTCTGCCGGGCCTGGTCAGGGTCGGAGTCGTGCAACTCGCCGTGGGCCTCGTCGATTTCACGCAGCCGCGCCCGCAGGGCGTCCTCTGCGCGCCGCCACTCGCGTTCGGCCTCCTCCACCGCGCTCCGCAGGCCATGGGTCGCGTACGCCGTCAGGTCTGCCTTGGCCTGGTCGCTGACGCCCGTGGGGAACAGCCGCAGAAACCCCTTGGCCAGCTCCTCGCCCTGCGCGATGGCCACCTCGACCAGATCGGCAAGGTACCCCGACGGCCCGAACAGACGGGGTGCTTTGTGCGGCAGCGCGCGCAGCACGATGCCGTCCGCTCGCACCAGGCGGCCGGCGGCGGCCAGATCGAGCAGGTGCGCCAGGTACTGCCGGCGCAGGATCTCGACGGCGGACAGATAGCAGCCGGGCGGCACGATGGTGCCGGCGATCAGGTCCTTGGGACGCTCCAGGAAGTACAGGTCACGTCGCCGCCGGTCCGGGATGGTCAGCAGGAAGGCATTGCCGGTACGGCGCCCGGCTCGCCCGACCTGCTGTGCGTAGGAGGCCGGGCGGCGCGGCAACGCGGCCAGTACGACGGCTGACAGGTCACCGATGTCGATACCCATCTCCAGCGTCGGCGTACAGGAGAGCACATTGGGGTCCTTGAAGCCCCCGCCGCGCTTGAACGCCTCCTCGACCTTCTCCCGCTGGTGGCGCGTGAGCATGCCGGTGTGCTCCGCTGTGACCACCTGATAGGTGCCCGCCTGGAGATACAGGCGCCGGTAGTAGTCGGTGGCGTAGTCACGGTCGCGGTGGTGTATTCCCAGGCCCTCGGGCCGGTCGCCGGCGACCAGGCGGCCCTTGCGGCACCGGTAGGACGGGCAAGGCTGGTCATGCCACTGATCCAGCAGCGACGGGTGCACGGTCTGCTCCCAGAAGCACACCGGGCACCGCACATACGAGATGCGGACCTGCTCGTCATCCAGCAGCTGCGCCTCGATATTGCCGGGCTTGAGCCCGTACACCCGCACCGAGGTATCATTCGGCGTACGGGCCGACAACAGCCCCATCGAGGCAAGCTCGGGCAGCAGACGGCTCCACAGCTCGGGCACCAGCTCACGGGGCAGCTCCAGACACCGCCCCGCCCACCGCTCGTACCAGGACAGCCGACCGGTCGCGAAGTCGAACTCACTGCCGCTCTTCGGCTGACCGAGAAGGAACACCGGAGCGGCGATCCCCTTCGGGAAGGCCCGCATGCCCGGCGCCCGCTTGCCCCAGATGAAGTACCGGCTGGTGCCGGCTTCGTCGATGTACTTGTCCAGCCACTGGTGGGCGACCGCACCACGGGTACGCAGCCGCTCCAGGAAGATGCGGACGAACGCCAGGTACCGGGCATCGTCCTGCGGCACCAGCGGCAGCCCGTCACGGACGCACTCCTCATGCACCTGCCGGGCCAAGGCGATCACGGCCGCCGGGTCATCGATGCGCACCTGCGCGGCGGCCGTCCGGGTCAGCTCAAGCGTACGGCCGTTGCGGGACCGGAACCCGAACTCCATCAGCGTCTCGAACGCCAGCCGCTGACCGATCAGCCGCCAGGTCTTCAGGTCACCGCCGCGGCCCTGCCCGGACAACAGCCGGTCCACTCCCTTAAACCCGTGCAGGTCCGGGGGCACCACCGCGGACAGGGTGTCCTTGTCCGTCGTGGCCTCGACAACGTTCGCGATCAGGTCGTTCAGCGCGGTCGGCTCAGCGTGCCGCAGATGATCCGCCAGCAGCGCGCGCAGCGAGAAGGTGTACGAACGGTTCGCGACGAACCCGGCCCGGTGCGCGGCATCCTGCACCGAGTCGTTGAACATCAGCGTCTTGTCCTCGCGAAGCTCCTTGTCCAGCTCCCCGCCGGTGAACAGCTGGGTGATCGACGCCGCGGCCATCGCTGCGGCACCGGTACCCAGGTAGCG
Source organism: Streptomyces sp. WELS2 (assembly GCF_013870595.1). GTDB lineage: Bacteria > Actinomycetota > Actinomycetes > Streptomycetales > Streptomycetaceae > Streptomyces. The sequence continues at coordinate 23,455 of NZ_JACBWZ010000002.1, forward strand.
GATCGCGTTGCGCTCGCCGCAGGCCGGACACCAGTCTTCCTTGGCCGCCGTGTTCGCCGTCTCCCCGAAGTTCACCAGCACGAACGCCGAATCCCGGGCCGTCAGCCGCGGCTCCTTCGTCTCCCGGTCGTAGTCGTTCAGCGGATCGGGCAGCCGCAGCCGCTTGCGGGTGCCGTCCAGCACCATCAGGATGCCGCCCGCCCCCTGCGAGGCGGCCGAGCCTTGCTTGCCGCTGGCCGCAGTGAGCAGCGCCGCGCCGGAACCCTCCCGGGCTTCACGATCAGTCGCGGCGATCAGGTTCCGTACCCGCGCCTTGTCCTGCCCCAGCGAGGCCCGCCGGATCTTGTGCGTATCGAACTGGACATCATGGTCGTCACTCTCGGGCGAGAACACCGCCCAGCCCGACCGCCCGCAGTCACGGCAATAGATCGCCGGCAGGAACAAGTTCGCGCTCTGACCCGAGGTCGCCGTCGTCACCGGAGCGGTACGGCCACCATCGGCCGCACTGGCGTCGGCCATGCCAGCCGCATCCCACCTGAACTGCGCCTTCGGCCACGGCAGCACCCCGCGCAGCAGCCGCGACACCGAACGCGCCCACTGGTGCACCTCCACATGCACAAACGGCCGCGGCGCCGCAGGCGAGGACTCCGGGTCCCGGGCGTACGACAGCAGCGCGACAAACCGTGCCAGCGCCTCCGCCGCCTTCTCCGGCTGCCGGGCCACCGCCTCCGACCAGCCCGCCGCCCCGGCCCGCCACATCACATCCAGCACCTCGGCGCTGGTCTTCACCTCGCCACCCAGCGCCTGCATCACCGCGCGGGTGAACAGATGCCGCTTGAGATTCCCGCCGAGGACAAAGGGATCCAGATCACGGACGTCCGTTACCTTCTGGATCAGATCCAGCAGCGCCTCCTCACCGGAGGCCGGATCGGGCAGCGCCAGCAGCTCGTCCGGCGTCGGCATCGGCTGCATCATCACAGCGCCGAGCGGAAGGAACTCCTCCACCGACAGCCGGTTTTCCCCGACGATCGCCTCCGGCGTGAACTCCGTCCCGAAGACATGCGTGGCCACCTCCAGCAGACGTGCCACACCGTCCTCGTCCGTGCCCGACGCCAGCGTGGCCGAGGTCGCCACGGGACAGATCTTCCCCAGCGGCCGGCCTTCCTCGGACGCGCCCACGGCCGCCGCGAGCCGTCGCAGCAGCATCCCGACGTCCGTGCCCTGCGCGCCGTCGTAGGTGTGGAACTCGTCCACGACGACGTAGCGGATGTCCGACCCCCGCCACAGCGGCGCGTCGTCGGCGCGCTGGAGGAGAAGGTCCAGCATCTTGTAGTTCGTTATCAAGATGTCCGGCGGCGACAGCTGCATGTCCGAGCGCCGCGTCAGCACCTTCTCGTACCGCGTCGCGGCCCGCTCGCCGATGTACAACCCCGCCGACAGCTTCCCCAGTGCGGCATTCTCCGTGAGCAGCTCGTTGATGCGCTGCGCCTGGTCGGTGGCGAGGGCGTTCATCGGGTACAGGAACACCGCCTTGACCCCGCCCCTGCCTGCCTCGCGCTCCCGGCGACAGTGGTCCAGCACGGGGTAGAGGAACGACTCCGTCTTGCCGGAACCGGTACCCGTGGTGACCAGCGTTGGCTGAGGGGTGTGCCCGTGCGCGGAGCTCAGCCGCGCGAAGGCGACTGCCTGGTGTGCGTAGGGCCGGAACCCCTCCCGCTGCCACTCCAGGTGCTTACGCCATGTCTCGTCGGCGACGGTGAACGGCGTCCGGATCCGCAGATACGGGCCCCGGAACATCCCCGACGTCTCATCCCCGAGAAACCGGTGCAGCGCCTCCCGCGCCCCCTCATCGGTGAGCGCGTACGTGGTGGACAGGTACTGCAGCAGGCTCTCCTTGAGCCCCCGCGCCTGAAGCGTCGGCCTCACGGCTTCGGCACCTCCTGCTTCACCGGATCCCACTCACCGCGGGCGACGGCATCGTCGAGTCGCTTCTGGAAATAGGCATGCGCCTCGCGCATCTCTGTTTCCCGGTCCGCCTTATAGAACGGGGCGGTATAACCATCAGGGACAGGCGTTTTGGGCATGGGGTTGTGCTCAGGATCCTGCTGGTACGCGGCGAAGGCCGGATCCTGCCTGTATGCCTCGAACTGCGCCCAGCTTTCCTTCGTCTGCCGCTGACCGATCGTGCGTGCATTGCCCGCAATCTTCCAGCCCTCGGCGTCGAACCAGGTCACGGCCTCGTACTTCTGCAGCACGGGGAACCGACCCCGGTACGCGGCGATGAGCGCATCGGCGTCCATGCCGAGCCACACGGCAACCAGCGCGTCGATCTCCACCAGGGCGGAGCGCCGGGCCCGCTCGCTGCGGAGAGGGGTTTCGGGGCGCCAGTCCGGGGTGACGTCTTGGAGAGGCTGGAGGCCCGGCCAGTTGTACGCCCAGGTCTCTTGGTCAAGCCAAGCGGCGTCGTACAGCTCGGCCCAGAGGTCTGCATACGCGCGGGTAAGGCAGTTGAGACGGAGGGTACGGAGAAGGAGCGCTGGCGCGAGTGGATGGTGAGGCGCAGGCGCTGGAAGGCCGCTTGCCCGGCCGACATCGAGATGGCCTGTGCCTGTTACTCGCAGCAGGTAGTCGATGGGAAGGGCGGCCCACATGCCAGCCTGGAGAACGGTGCTGCGATTGTCCAGAATCCATGCGCTACGAACAACGTTTGTGTGCGCAGCGCCACGCGGGATAAGAGTTGCGTAGAGACTACGCTCGGTGTCCGGCGCAATCATCTCTCGCCAGGCCAGCCGATAGAACGTGGTGTAGCGCCGACGCGCTCGCTGCACCAGCATTGCTTCAACTCGGTCTGGAGTCACCTGCGCCTCGGGTGTGTTCTCTGCTCTGGCAATTTGAAGTCGAGCGCGGGCGACCGCCTTCTCGCTGCAGCGCAGGCGAGTTAGAACTCGGTAGTCCACCCAACGGTCCTGAGCGGCCAGATATGCCTGACCCCTACCCGCGGACCGAACATACTCCGTGTCAGGCACGAAGTCAGGGGAAAGAGTGACGAGGTCGGTGCCATACGGTTCGTTCGTGTTGGCGTCATGACGCTTAAACACCGGGGTAGCGACACTCAGTTGGGTGCCTTTAAGAATGACGTGACGCCAGCGGTCCGGCTGGTACTCCTGGCCTGTGATGGGGTCGGGGCGGTTGTAGTCGATCAGGTTGTCCTTCTTGGCGCCGCTCTCGTCGTATCCCCTTGTGACCTGTGGCGATAGCACAGCCAGCCGCACCGGGTAGTCCGCCAGAGCCGCGATAGCGGACGCTTCCGCCGTGCTGACGGGGAACAGAAGACGGGCCTGCTCCACCGGCTTGTCTGCTTCGTCCAACAGTCGCTGCCAGGTGGACAGCAGATCTGTGTTCACCCGGACAACACGAGCTCGATGCGGACGCTCGTCGTACGCTCCACCGCGATACCGGATACCTGGGCCTTCTCCAGAACCGTCATGCTGAGAAGACAGGCGTAGCGCATCAGTCGAGACCAGCCAAGAAAGGTGGTCGAATTCAATCTCTCTCGGATTTCCGTAGACGTGTACTCCGAAGTGGCTGGACTCGCCGACGGGCTTCTGGAAGAAGCGGTGGCCTGGATTGAAAAAATCCCCGTGGATGCGCAGTCTCCTATATGCCGCCTCCCGGAGTTTGGCCTCCTTTTCGCCGGTGAAGTGCGTGTCTGGGTGCACCATGCCAGCGGTCCCGTCCGTTGAGGTGTGCGCCCACACCTGACACATGAACGCCCGGTACAAATCCGGTTGGGTTCCCGTCAAAAGTGGGTACATCTGTGGCGAGCCAAACACGGCGACTTGGGCCGTCGTGTTTGTAAGTTCGCCAACAATGTACTGGTGAGCGTCGGAAGACCCCAGAACTTTTCGGCGCCGACGGTCCTTTTCGGCGATGGACGCCTTTTCCTCCAGCTCAAACCATGGCTCGTGCTCCGCGAGCACAGCCGATTCGCTCCAGCGGGGGCGCACCCAAGGCGGATTCCCCACCTGGATATCGAATCCGCCGCCTCGTGCGAAGACCAAAGCGAACTCAAGCTCCCAGTGCAGGAAGCCCTGCTCCTTGGCGATGTCCCGTACCTCACGGAGCCACGGGAAGCGGTCCTCCGGGTTGCCGATGTCCATGCCCATGAAGTGCGGAAGCGTCTCCTCGAAGGTTTTGAGCGCATCGAGGCTTGTGAAGCTGTCGATGAGCGTGCCTTCGGGCACGTCGGCCGTGCCCAGCATCGCTTCCAGAAAATCGAGCCAGTCGTCGAGATCCTTGAGCGGTACGATCGTCCGCCGCTCGGATGCCTTGGGCTTCGGTGTCGTGGCCTTCTTCTCTGCTTTCGGCTTCAGCTCCTTGACCTCTACCACCGCATCATCGGTGGTCAATTCGAGGTCTTCGAAACTTGTTTGCTCATGGCCGAGCGAGAACAGAGCGGTCGCCTCGACGAAGCGCGGTACGGGCCTCGGAGCCGGAACCGTCGCTGGCTCTGAGGCAGCCGGAGTCAGCGGCTCCGGCTCCATTCCGCCACCGCTGAGAAGCGCAGCGAGGCTGTCCGTCCCGGCGACGACCGAGTGCGCTGCGTACTCACCGGCTGTTCCGTCCAGCAGCCCGGCTTTGTCGACCGGCCAGAACCACAACGCACACCAGGCGTCCATGATCTTCTTCAAGCGCCAGTACGGAGTGTCCGCAGCGTTGAAGAGGTCTTCGAGGACCTGTTCCTTACGGACGGCCTGGTCGGGACGGTGGAGGAATGCGTACTCGGGCTCAGCCGGGTCGGCACCCCACACGTCGATGCGCCGGGCGATCGCCTGCTCGGAGAGCTCCATCCGCTTGACGACCAGCGACCACAAGAACTCCGCCCGCCGCGCGGCGTCCCGGAGCCGCGTGAACTGCGACACCGGCTCCTTCTTCGATCTGCCGGACTTGCTGCGCTTGGGGCGCTGGAGGATGCCCTTCTTCCAGGCGGCGAGCTGCTCGACGCCCTCCTTGGCGAGTTCCTTGGCGTCCTTGGATCCCGCGACCGCTGCCCATCCCGGGCTCGGCAGCAGGAACTGGTGCACCGCGTCCTCGGGCAGGGTCTGCGGCTCTCCCTCCTTGAGGAACGGCAGCGGCGTCGGGGCCAAGGCCCCCTTGGCCTTGAGCCATTCCTTCCCGGTGACGTCGTCGGCCGCGTAGACGGCCCGGCGGGCGCCGATGAGGGAGTTGCCTCGGCGCAGGTGCAGGCCGAACCACGGGGCCCGCATGCCCGGGTGCATGGTGTTGAGCCAGAGCGAGACCTCGGCCAGTTCGACGCCGGTGGCGTTGAGGTCGACGCCGTAGGCGTTGTGCAGGGCGATGTACGCCTTGACTTTCTGCTTCTCGGTGAGGGCGTCGGCGGTCGGGATGGTGGCGCCCAGTTCGTCCTGCCTGCGGCGCAGGTACTCCTCGGCGACCTGGTTGATCGCCTCGTTGAGGAAGGCACCGGAGCCGAGGGCCGGCTCGCAGATCTTGTACTTCAGCAGCTCGGATGCGCGGGTCCTGACGACGTTGCCGTCGGCGTCGCGCTCCTGGTCGAGGCGGTGCTTGAGGGTGAGCTCGACCGTGACCTGGGTCAGTGACTCCGGGGTGTAGTACGAGGCGGAGGTTTCGCGGTCCCGGCCGGCGAGGCGGTAGACGAAGGAGCCCTTCGGGTACTTCTTGACGCCGCGCAGGCCCTTGCGGGCGTCGTCCTCGGTGTAGTGGACGAGGGTCTTGTCGGGGTACTGGTCCTGCTTGTGCGCGGGGATGAGCCAGGAGCCCTTCTCCGGGTCGCCGCCCTTGGCGACCTCGCACAGCTCTTCCTCGGCGATGATGCCGGTGTAGGACATCAAGCCTTCGTAGACGGCGCCGAGCTGGTTGATGCCGAGGTTGCGGTAGGAGATGAAGCCGCCTCGCTCGCCGCGTTTGCCCTTCTTCATGGTGAGGAGGCGCAGCACCTCGTGCAGGGCGGCGTTGCGCAGGCGCAGGTCGAGCCAGCGCGGGTCGGTGTCCTCGTCGCAGCGGGGGTCGATGACGCCTCGGCCGATGAGGCGGACTGCGGTGGGTTCGAAGAGTTCGCTGCGCAGGGGTTCGAAGCGCAGGCCGCGGTCCTCGCTGCGGCGGGCGGCTTTCGCCTTGCGGGTTTCCTCGTCGTCGCCGGGCTGGTCGTCGGTTTCCTCGGTGCCGTAGGGGCGGTGGCCGAAGTTGACCTTGTTGAAGAGGACGTTCAGGGATTCGTAGAGGTGGAAGCCGTTGCGGGCTGCCTCCTCGATGAGTTCCTCGTCGCGTTCGACGAGCTCGCGCAGGCGGGCCATGGAGTAGCCGGCCTCGTAGCTGCCGTCGTCGGCGGGCAGGATGCCCAGTTCGGGGCGGGCTTCGGCGTAGAGGAGGAAGAGGATCCGGTAGAGGTAGCGCAGGGACTCCCGGGTGAGTTCCCGGGCGAAGGGGATCTTGGGGCTTTCGATGTCGGCCGGGGTGACGTTGTTCTTCGGGTCGGCCATCCGGGCCAGGACTTCGTTGGCGATGATCTCGACCGAGCGCTGGAGGCCGTGGCGCAGTTCGCCGGAGACGCCGGCGGCGTTGGCGCTGGAGGACTTAAGCAGGGCGTCGATGGCCCGGCTCTGGTCGTTCTCGCCGGGCCGGAGCATCTCCAGGCTGAACAGGACGGCGATGGTGGCGAGTTCGCCTTGTTGGGTGCGGTCGTTGCGTTCCAGTGCCGCGTCGATGTTGGCGGCAAGGTAGCGGCCCTCGTTCCAGGACTGGCGGTCGGCCAGGACGAGTACGCCGCCGCACAGCAGCAGGACGAAGCGGGGGTGGGGTCCGCCGGCCTCGCCGAGTTCGCTCTGGAAGAGCCAGGACGCCAGGGCCGTGCTGGTCTCGTAGGTCTCGCTCGCGCTGACCCGCAGGGGGTGTAGCAGCCGCCCCGGGCCGGTGGCGTCGAGGGCGGTGTCATTGTCGGCGGCCCAGCCGCAGTCCAGGGCGATGATGCCGTGGCCGTGGTAGGCCACGGTCAGGGTCTGATCGCGTCCGGCGCGGTGGACGGTGAGCTCGGAGGGCGTGGCCTCGAAGCCGAGGGCGTGCAGGACGGTCTGGTGCCACTCGGTGAGCCGTTTGCGCCACTCGGGGTTGTTGTGGGTGTTCAGCCGGGCGTCGTCTCCGGCGTCGCGCTCGGCCGCCTCGGCGAAGTAGCTCCGGACGTCCTCGGAGAGGTAGGTGCCGCGCAGGGAGCGGAGCAGCTCGCGCGGTGTCTTGCGCGGGTCGTTCTCGTCGCCCTCGCGCCGGGTCCAGCTACTGAACAGGCCCTTTTTGAGGTCGGTTGCGAGCTGTTCGGCGAAGTAGTGCGCGGAGAAGTACTCGCCGCGGTTGCTGAAGGAGTCGAACTCGGTGCTCATCGGTCGGCGTCGCCTCCTTCAGTGGCGGTGAGGGGTTCGAGGACGGCGAGCAGGCGCAGCATCGGCTCGCCCGTGGTCTCCAGGGATTTGATCAGGCTCAGCCGCCTGCTGGCGCTCAGGTTCACGCCGCGCTTGCCGGTCCCGTTGATGGAATGCAGCGCTTCCTGCTGCCAGTGCACGACGCGCTTGCGGTACGGAGCCAAGGTGGCCTCGATCTCCTTGGCATACGCCTCCCGCAATTCCCGCAGATGCCGGTCGGCCCTGTCGATCGCGGCGGGCACCCGAGCGTTCAGCCCAGCGAGGTCACGGGGCGTGGCGCGGCCGGGCATCGTCGGACCGACCCCGTAGTCTTCCAAAACCTCTGGGGTCAGTGGCGTCACCTGAAGGTCCTCGGGGTCGCCGTGGACGGCCATCCACTCCACGATGGTGGGCCGGCCCAGCGCGTTGGAGCAGATTCCCTGAACGAGGAACGTCGGGGTACGCACCGAGGCGGCGAGCACCGGAGCCTGGTGACGGCCGATCTCCACGAGCACCTTGTCCGTCAGCCAGTCCAGGACCGGATGGACATCAGTGACGTAGGAGACGTTCGGCCACTGCGACTTCGAGGACTCCCGGGCCGCCTTGAGGCGCCGGTCCGCCAGGTCCTTGGAGAAGGTGATACGCATCCGCCCCGGCTCGGCCTTGCGCGGCAGGATCCGCTGCTCGTCAAGGTAGGACTTCGGCAGCGCCTTCAGCCGATACAACAGGTCACGCGGGGGTTCGAAGGCGATCGTGCCGTCGTCGTCGCGGCGCAGCGCGAGCTGGTCCTCGGGGTTGGGGCGGCAGATCTGACGCAGTGCCTCGTCGAAGTAGTCGGCGGTGGAGGAGAAGAGACGGGGGACGTTGGCCCGGCGGATCTCGGGGTGCTCCGGCACGGCGCCGACCTGGCCGAGCAGCCCGGCGAGGAACGCGGCGCCGCCCTGCTGGGACTGCTTGATGGACTCCTCGACGGTCCGGCCGGCGATCAGGTCCTGGGTGAGGCGGTTCTCCTCCTCCTTGGCCCGGTATAGACCGGTGACCGCTTCGGCCGACCCCTCGATCTTGTGCGCTTCCTCCTCACGCTTGAGGAGCTTCTCGCCCACCAAGCGGTCATCAAGGGTGCGCGGCTGCCCGGTCGTCTCGTCTGTCCGCCAGGGGATGTCGCTGGTGAGGATCAGGGCGCGGAACTGCGGCTGGTGCGTCTGGCCGTAGCGGTCGATGCGGCCGTTGCGCTGCTCGATCCGGATCAGGGACCACGGAAGATCGAAGTGGATCAGCCGGTGGCACTGCTGGTGGAGGTTGACACCTTCGGAGGCGACGTCGCCGGTGAAGAGGATGCGCACGGGGTCGTCCCGCAGCCCGAACTTCTCGACGATGGCTTGCTGCTCCTCGTCGCTGGTCGACTCGCCGTGCATGACCTGCACCGCGCCGCCGAAGGCCAGCCACGGCTTCTTCTCATCCGGGCTGGCTCCTCCGCGGGGGAAGCCCAGTGCGGCCGGGACGGTCTGCGCGAGCCACTTTAGGGTGGGGATGCGCTCGGAGAAGACCACCACCCGGGTCTCTGAGCCGGGGCCGACCCCCATCTTCCGCAGCTCGGCGACCAGTGCTGCCAGCTTCGCCGAGTCCTCGTCCTGGATCTTCTCGGCCAGGTCTCTGAGCTCCAGCAGGGCCGCCCGCTCTGCCTGCCGGACCGTTTCCCGCGCGGCAGGATCGACCTGGCGTGCCGTCTTCTGCCGGCTTTCTGCCACCTGTGCGGCAGGCGGTTCGTCCAGCGTCGCCAGGCGCGTCTTGACGGTCTCCAGCAAAGCCTTGTGCGAGGACAGGAACGACTTCAGCAACTGGTACGGCACCAGCTGGTGCCGGCTGACCGACGGCTGGTCCGGGTCGGCCGGGATCCAGCGTGTGGCCAGCTCCTGGAAGACGGCGAGTTCCTTCTCACCGGCCGGGACATGGATCGGCTGGGAGGGACCGCGGTCGGCCCAGGCACCCTTCAGCGAGTCACGGACCTCCGCCGAGGTCTTCGTACGCCGGATGTACAGGTGCTCGAGATCCTTCACCTCGTACTTGGACGGATTGGCGATGGCCGCCTCGTCCAGCATCCTGATCAGCTCGGCGAACGAGGCGGCGTCCCCGTTGTGGGGAGTGGCCGACGCCAGGACGAGCGCGTCGGTCTTACGGGCCAGCAGACGGGCCAGAGCGTTGTTCTTGGTGCCCCGGTTGACGAGGTTGTGGGACTCGTCGATGACGACGGCATCCCAGTCGGTGTGCTCCAGGTGGTGCGCGTAGACGTCGCTTTTGAGCGTGTCCACGGAAATGATGGCGCGCTTGAAATACGCGAAAGGATTGCGGCCGGCCGGGATGTCCTGCTGGATGCGCTGGATACCGGTGGAATCCAGGCGCACCAGCGGGATCGCGAACCGGGTCCACAGCTCCCGCTGGAACTGCTCCAGCACATGCTGCGGGGTGACGACCAGGATGCGCTCGCCGCGCCCCCGCCGGATCAGCTCGGCCAGCAGCACGCCGATCTCCAGGGTCTTGCCCAGGCCCACCACGTCCGCGATCAGGATCCGTGGTTGCGGGTTCTTCATCGACAGCGCGAGCTCGGCCGGGCGCAGCTGGTGAACCTGCTGGTCCATGAGGAAGCCGTCGGCCAGGGCGAGGCCGTGCTCGGTCTGCGGCAGGTAGGTCTTGCGCATCACCGCTTCGAGGAACAGACGGCCGCGCCGGTGGTTCGGTGAGTCGTCCGCGACGAGCTGCGTCTGCCGTGGGTCCAGTACCTGGATGTCGTCGAGCCGGCTGTAGAAGACGGCGTCCGTGCCGCGGACGAAGGGCGAGACGCCGGTGACCTCGACCATCCATCCGTCGTGCCGGGTGTCCTTGCAGTTGCGCACCAGCCACAGCTCGTCCCGCACCAGTACCTGGGAACCCGGCGCGTAACCGGACGATGCGCGAGCCGGCCCCGTTGCCGGGGCATCGTCCGGCCTCCAGGCGTCCCACAGGGCATCGTCCTGGCCGCTTGCGGCCCCCGCCTCGACGCTCAACGACTGCTCCGATTCTTCCCTGCGGCGTGGCTGCCGCTCACACTCCATGGGCCCGCGTCCGGCGTATCACGCCGCCCGGCCGTACCCATTCCGGCCAAGACTCTCATCCAGCACTGTCAGCGGAAGAGCTCAGAGAGCCGGACTTGTCGCGTACAGGGTGCGCAGCTCGTCCGCGATCCGCTTCGACGCCGGTGCCCGGCCCTTCTTCGGACCCGCCTGGGACATGCCCTTCCGCCCCCCGGAGCCTGGACCGATCTCGGCCCTGGGCGCCTCCGGCTCGTCCGGCTCTGGCTCGGCTGCCGGCGGTACCCGTGCCGGCTGGTCGAGAGGGCTTGCCGGCTCCTCGTCCTTGACGAGGGCTGCTTGTTCCCGCAGCAGCTTCTCGAACGACGTCGTCAGCGGCTTCCTGGACGCGGATGGGGCTTCGCCGGCCGTGGTGTGTGCGATCAGCGCCAGCCGGGCGGTCGCCGGAGCGGTTCCGGAGTCGGCGAGGATCTTCGCGCATGCCTCCGAGACGGCCCCCAGAGTCGGCCGCTCCTCCGGGGTGTGGGCGAGCATGGACTCCAGCAGGGGCACCAGCGCCGAGGGCACACCCGAGAGATCGGGAGCGATTTCGGGATTGGTGACCTGCGCCACGATCGCCTCCCACCGAGTGCCGTCGTACGGGTAGTGGCGAGCCGCCGCGTACAGCAGGACCGTGCCCAGCGCGTACACATCCGCCGCGGGTGTCACCTGCGGATGGCCACCGGCCTGCTCCGGCGGCATGCACCGCACCGTGCCAATGATCATGCCGCTGTGGGACAGGGACTCCTGCGAGGTGTCCATGAACGCGCCCAGCCCGAAGTCGATGATCATGGGACCGTCGCTGCCCATGATGACGTTCTGCGGCTTCAGGTCGCGGTGGAGCAGTCCGGCGGCGTGGACGGCCGAGAGCCCCTCCGCGAGCAGCGCGCCGAGGCTCGCCACGAGCGGCAGCGGAAGCACACCGTCGCTGTCCACGCACGCCAGCAACGTCCGCCCGGCGACATACTCCATCGCCAGCCACGGCTGATCCGCGTAAGGGTCGGCGTCCAGGAAGCGGGCCACCCGGTTCGTGCCGATCACCGTGCGGGCGATCAGCGCTTCCTTCTCGAAGCGCGCCCGGGTCAGGGGGTCGAGCTTGTCGTTGCGGATCACCTTGACTGCGACCGGATCGCCGGCGGGGGTGTAGGCGAGGTAGACCTCTCCCATCCCGCCTGAGCCGAGCTCCCGCGCCACCGTGTAACGGCCGATCCGCGTGGGCACCCCGCTCATCCGCACGACTCACCTTTCCGATGCGCCTCACTCGATCGGCGCTGCTGTCCGCACTACTGTAATTGGCCACGCCACCGGGCCGTGCGCCCATCGACTGATCAGGACAGCGGATGGCCCCGACGGCGGCCGGATCTCGCTCCCTGGCGCCGCCCCGCAGCCGATCGGGCTTCCGTCGTCCCAGACGGCCGGCTGCTGAGCCGCCCGAGTCGCCTGCTCATTGCTTGGGCAAGAGCCGATCTCCTGCCAGGCGAGAGACCGGCTGGGAATTGTCTCGAAGATCGGCTAAGGCTTCCTGGAGCAGGCAGAATCGCACCCGTTCCTGCTCGAGTCGCACCCCTTGGCCGAAGTCACCTCCAGTGAGAATTCGGTAGACGTCGGATTCCTCATGCGTCAGTGCTTCGAGGGATTCAACGGTGGGGCCTGCCTCCTTGACCCATTGGTCTTTGTGGGTCATCAGAACGGAGCGGTTCATCAGTATTGATTCTGTATGCGGGAATGCTCGGCGCAGCCGGTTGAGAATGGCGAAACCGTGGGTGTCCAGGTCGCCCCAGTAGATCAGTCGTACGTCGTGAAGCCAAGGGAGATGAGAAAGCTGGGTGACGGCATAGCCGCCACCGAGGATCACGATGCTGTCCGGCTGAGAGGGAAAGGCCAGATACGTGGTCTCATTCTCGACGACATACACGGTGGTGACGCCTGGTGGCCGTGCAGTGAATTCTTCCGTGCGGACGGTGAGCTCCCGAAAACCGGCCAGTGTCTGCCCGCCGAGGATGCGGAACCTCAGGTAGGCGGGTTTTTGCAGGAATCCGAAGCGGGCGGCGAAGTTGGTACGGGGGGCTGCGTCGGTGATCCGGTCTGCGGGGAGGCAGTGTTCCAGCAGGGCGGTCAGCGTGGCGCGGTGGTGCTCGATGAATTTGGTGTCCACACCGGGCACGTCGATCTGCCGCACGTAGAGGGCTGGCCCGCGGTAGTCCGCGATCCACCGGACGGTGGCTTCCAGTCGCGGCCAGACGTCGTGGAGCTTGACGACTTTCATGGGGTGGGCCGCCATCCAGGCCGCGAGCTGCGGCACGGTGGCCCGGGCGGATGCGAGCAGGGCCTGGTAGCGGTGGACGGTGTTGGTCACGCCCAGGAGTTTCCATAGGTCTTCGCGGTGGTCGACCCAGACCTGGTGGGGGATGTCGTTTCTGCCGACCAGTTGTCCTCCGACGCGTCGATGCTCCAAGCGTAGGGGGCTGCGTGCGGCGGTCGTGGCCCATGACTGGGCCCATTCCCGGACTGCTTCGTAGTGCCGGGTGATCTCGCCGGGTTTGGGGCCGCGCAGGGGGATACAGACGGGCTCCCAGTCGGTCTCTTCGGCCAGGTCGGTGAGGTAGATGCCGCTCTCCCAGCGTTTACGCAGGCGCGTGGTGACATCGTGCGGTGTCGTCCAGGCCGGGGTGGTGGCCGGCATGTCAGTTCCCCTCTGTGGCGCTGGGCTGCAGCGTGGCCAGGGTGTGGGCGAGGCGCTCCTGCTGGTACTGGGTGATGGTCAGGGTCCGCAGGCGTGAGTGGTGTCCGGTCGGGTTGTCGACGAAGCCGACGGCGGAGACGTAGGGCTCGATGACGTGGATCTTCTGCAGCGGTGTGACGATGAGCAGCTGCAGGCCGAGGCGTTGGAAGAGGTCCAGGGCGAACCGGGCGGACTCTTCGGAGCCGCGTCCGAAGGCTTCGTCGATGACGACGAAGCGGAAGGTCCGGGGGCGGCTGGTGCCGGTGTCGAGTTTGAACTGGTAGGCGAGGGAGGCGGCCAGGATGGTGTAGGCGAGCTTCTCTTTCTGGCCGCCGGACTTGCCGCCGGAGTCGGAGTACACCTCGTACTCGCTGTCATCCTCGCGGTGCCGTTCGCTGGCGCTGAAGACGAACCAGTAGCGGACGTCCGTTACCCGCTTGGTCCATTCACGGTCGGCTTCGGTGTGGCCCTCGCGGCCTTTGAAGCGTTCGATGAGACGTCGGACCTGGTGGAATTTTTCCTCGGAGTACAGGTCGGAGTCGTCGTCGGACAGGACGTCGTCGGTGCAGGCGCGCAGTTCCGCCGTGAATTCGCGGATCTCGGTGTTGGGGGTCCGCTCGGGCTTGAGCATGATGTAGCGGCCGGGGTTGTAGTCGATGTCGGCCAGGGATTCGTTGATGGTGGTGATACGGTCGCCGATTTCCTCGGCCCAGATGTTCAGCTGGGCGTGGAATCCGGCGATTTCCCGGATGACATTTGTCTTCAGGTACTTCCGGAACTGCTCCTGGAAGCGGGGCAGGTCGTCGGCGACGAGTCGTGCGTGGAGCTCGCGGTACCCGCGGGCGGAGTTGACGGAGTTGTCGAGTTCGTTGGTCTCGGTCGGGTAGGTGCTGCGGAAGGAACCCATCTGGGAGGCGATCGACTGGCCGAGGCGGTTTTGCTCCTTGCCCCAGCGGCTCTTCATGGCGGTCAAGACCTCGCGGAGGCGCTCTTCGGCCCGTGTGCACTCATCCACAGTCCGGCACTGCAGGCGGGTCTCCGCCAGTCGCTGGTCGATGGCGGGGAAGTGGGCTTGGGCCTGCTTGGCAGCCGGTTCGGCAAGGAGAGCTCGGGCAGTGTCGTGGGTACGGACCGCGGCGTCCAGTTCGCCGGCGAGCCTGCCCAGAGCCTTGTCCGCTTCCGCACGCGCGTCTTCCTGCTTGCCGATGTCCTGGGCGATGGTCTCCAGCCGGCGGGCGATCTCCTCAAGGTCCTTCGAGGCGGCTGCCAGGCGCTGCTTCTCCTCGCTCAGTTCGGTGATGCGCCGGACGGCGGACTGCCAGTCGATCTCACTGTGGTCACGCATGGCCGCGAGCCGGTCCAGGACCTTGTCGAGGCTGATGCTGTCCTCGTGCGCGGCTTCCAGGCCGCGCTTCTTGTCGGCCATGTCGCGCTGTGCGGTGTGGATGCGGCCGGCCAGGTCGAGGAGTGCGTCGATCTTCTGCTGGTTCGTCCAGCCCAGCACGTAGGAGCTGCGGTCGTCGATGCGGGTGGTGTCGTTCTTCTCGTGGCGTCCGCGTGCGCCCTTGATCAGCCCTTGGCGGGTGATCGCGAGCTCAGCGCGTCGGAAGTCCTCCATCGTCTCCGCGCACACGTGGGGCGCGCGGCGCTCCAGCTCGCCGACGAGCCAGGGAGCGAACGGCGATTCCCGCCGCACCTCGAGTTTGGCGAACAGCACAGGCTCGGTGGAGTTTTGAGGGCGCCGTGGAGAGATCTTGTCGGGGACGCGGAAATAGACCAGCTTCGTCCCGAGATGGTGATCGTTGATCCATTCGGACACGCGGGCGTACTGGTCACCGGGCACCAGGAGGGACAGCGCAAAGCCGCGCAGCAGCCGCTCGGCGGCGCCGGCCCACGCTTGCTCGTCCTGTTGTACTTGGATGAGTTCGCCGGCGAACGGCAGCGTGCCCTCCTCGATGCCGAGCTCACGGCACAGACGCGTGCGCAGGTCCAGCTGCTTTCGGGGAATGTTGCTGCGTCGCGCCCGGAGACTGACCAGCTCGTCGTTGAGGTCCTGGGCCTGCTGGCGCAGGTGGTCGGAGTCGACCGCGAGCTTCTCCAGGGCCTGGCGGGTCTCACGCTTGGCCGTGGCGACGTCCTTCTGAGCGGTGGCGATCTCCTGGAGGCGGTCGGTGAACTGCTCGGCATCCTCAGCTGAGTCGAGGCCGGCCTGCCGGAGCAGAGTGGCGTGTTCCGTGGCCCGCTGCCGGCGCGCGGTCTGCAGGCGCGACAGCTCCTCGATCTGGCGTTCCAGTTCGCCGAGCCGCCCGCCGCCCAGTCCTTCCCGCTGCAGTTCCCACCGTCGCTGCTGAGCGCGCAGGTCCTCCAGCTGGTCACATGCCGCCTGACGCTGGCTGGTTTGGCGGGCCATCTCGTGCTCCAGCGCTGTGCGCTGGGTCTCACACAAGATGGAGGTGCGCTGAGCGAAGTAGTAGCGCAGGGCGGCCTGCTGGGCGTCGGCCTCCTCGATGCTGGCGCCCAGGCGCTCGTACTGGTCGCATTCCTCCAGCAGCGGGGTGAGGGCTTCGATCTGGGCGCGGGCCCGCTGGACGGAGTCGTAGGTCGTGGTCAGGGCATCGAAGTGGGCGACGATGGTGTCGGTCATGGAAGCGGCGTCGAAGGGTTCGAGCATGTGGCTGCGGACGAAGTCGTCCAGGCTGCCGACGGACTTCATCGACACGGTCTGGTGGAAGAGCTCCAGGGCCTGCTCGGACTCGATGCCCATGCGGCGCCGGAAGTCCTTGCTGTAGGGCGGGAACGTGGTGTGCACGCGTACGCTGCTCGCGGCGAGCCGCTTCTTCAGTGACCTGACCTCGGTGCCGAAGTCCGCGAAGTCACCTGCGACGGACAGGGCACGGTCCGCGACGAGGAACAGCCGCTCGGGCTGGGTCGCGTTGGCATCCGCCAGCCAGAACACCTGCCCCAGGGTGATGCTCGCCTCCAGCTCCCGGTTGGCGAACACGCCCAGGATGACGCTGTAGTTGCCGGGCTTGCGCAGGGCGACCGGGCGGGTGGTGCCGGTGGTCTCGTTGCGTTCGGACTTGTAGTGGCCCAGCACATAGGAGCGCAGGTTGCGTTCTCGGCTCTCCGCGCCGGCGGCCCGGTTGTAGGCGATCCGGTGGGCGGGCATGAACAAGGTGGTGATGGCGTCGACCAGGGTGGACTTGCCCGAGCCGATGTCACCGGTCAGCAGGGCGTTGGTGCCGCCGGCGTCGAAGGACCACACGTGCTTGTCGAAGGTGCCCCAGTTGTAGACCTCCAGCCGTTCCAGCCGGAACCCGGCCCGGCTGAGATCCGGGCCGGAGGCGGTGCCGAGGGCGGGCTGGGTGGGGATCACTGCTGTCCTTCCTGGGGGGTGTGCGTGGCCGCGTACTGGGCCAGGTTCGCTTCGAAGTCGGCGAGCCACTGCCCGTCGACGAACGCCTTGATGATCCGCTGCACCTCGTACACGTGTTCCTGCCCGCGCGCACGGCGCAGGAACTGCAGCTCCACGACCTTGTTGATGTGGCCGTCGATCTGGTCGACCAGCCGCGCCTCGTTGCTGCCGGCCGGGAGGAACGTGCGGATCATCTCGACGATCTCGTCCCGTGTGATCATCAGCCGGGTCTCGCCCGAGCTCGCGTCGAACTCCGCGAGCCGCTTGCGCAGCAGTACGATCAGCAGGCTGACCGGATAGGACAGGGAGCGGCGGGGCATCAAGCGAGGTGGTGCCGAGCGCGGATCGCCGTCTTCTTCGTCGGGCTTGGACTGGAGGAAGGCATACCCCTCGGTTTCGTCGACCACCACGCGCAGGCCCATGACCTCGACGTAGTCCTGGAGGCGGGCGCGCAAGTGCAGCAGTGCCTCCCAGGCGCGCTCGTGCTGGTCGCGGAAGATTGGGCCCTTCAGCAGTTGGTTGACCGGGAGGGACAAGGTGTGCGCCTGCCGCTGGGCAGGCGTCGGCGGCGTGGTCATCGCCCCTCCTTCTGGTTTTGTGCCCAGGTGATGCCGGGGCTGGTGCGGGCAAAGATGGCCACGGGAACCGTCGCGAACTTCTGGATGCCGTCCTCGCCGGCCCACGAGATCTCTTCGCGGCGGCCGTCGTCGAACACCGTGGTGAAACCGTCGTCCGACAACGCGAAGTAGGCGACGAGTTCGGCAAGCCCCTGCTGCAGCGGATGATCGCGGACGATCTCGGACAAGGACACCTGCGCACGGGAGCCGAGTGCCTGGTGCACGGTGGCCGCGAGCCGGGCCGTATCCACATAGGTCGCTTCAAACAGCGCGTCGGCGGCGAACTCGTCATCGCCCGCCTGGATGCCGGTGCTGTCGATCGGCGCCCTGGTCACCGGCGTGTACAAGGGCCGCTCCATCGGCAGCACGATGGCTGGTGCCGCGGCGTCCAGTTCCACGGCCAGATCCACATGGGTCACGTCACGCAACGCCAGGGCACGGGACTCGATACCCTGCACCAACTCCATGACACGGCGGTCTTCCGAGCGCACACGGTCGTCGAGGAACCGGCGCAGCTGGTCCGACAGCCGCCGGACCGTGGCCTGTGTGCGCTCCGCCGCCTCCAGCCAGTCCCGGGGCATGCGCCGCATCCGAGGGTCGGGTTCGCCAATGGCGTCCATGGACTCGACCTCGGCCAGCAGTTTCTTGAGCTCCTCCTGCCTGCGGGGCGTCAGCAAGAAGTCGTAGAACGCCTGAAAGCTCCTGCCCTGGTCGGACTCGGCGATGCTCTCGCGGCTTCCCAGGACCTCGTCCAGCAGCCTGCCTTTCGAGCCATCCCATATGGCGATCTTTCGGCGCAGCTCCCGGTCCAGGTCCCGGAAATTCGCCTCGACCTCACGGAAATCGGCCAGCAGCCCATGGGCCGTCGCCGTTACCTGCTGGTAGCGGTCCCGCAGCCCTGCGCTGCCGAGCACGTCCACCTCGCCGGCCTCGACGCGCGCGATCTCCTCATTGATCTCGTGGCGCCGCCGCATCAGCTCCGCCAGCCGTGCCTCGGGATCTGTCTCGGCTCCGAAGGTCATCTGCCGCAGCAAGTCGACGATGGTGTTCAGGCGCGACTCGGTGCCGACGAACGAGCGCTCCTCCAGCGATCGCACCCAGGACAGGGCCTTCTCCACCGCGGCCGAGGCGTCGAAGTGTGGCTCGTCCGAATCGGGCGGGTAGTACTTGCGCAGCCAGCCGTTCTCCGGAGCCGACCACAGATCCAGATACGCCTTGGCTGACTGCGGAAACGTCCCCACGCCCAGCCGCTCGTTGAGCGCGTACAACTCATCGTCCAGCCGCTCGATCAGCTCAGAACCGGGTATCGACCGGACCCCTTGCTCAACAAAGACCTTGTTGAAGAAGCTCAGCATCAACGCGGCGTTACCAGCGGTCAGCAGCCTCCAGGCCGCACTCTGCTTTCGCAAAGCGACCAGACGGTCATAATCCAAATCCATACCCTGCCCTCAAGATCGCCACGGTACGACGCCGCGCCGGCCCACCGGCCAGCCCGTTCGGGTGCAGCCGCACAAGAACCGTACGGTCCACCACTGACAATGGGGTGGACGGCGGACAAGGCCGGCAGGGCAAGGCTCACCGGTGCGCGCACATGGCACACCAGCGCCCGACGGCGCACATAGTGCGCGCCTGACGTCGGTCCACGGGGCAGATCTTGATGACAGTGACCCGGGCATCGCACAGCGCGGCAAGATCCTCTGGATCCGAGGTGAGGACGGTGACTGGTCCGGGTGCTGCGAGGGCAGTGGCACCGAGCATGGCGTCGATGGCGTACTTGTGGCCATGCAGGCCCGCGTCGGCAAGCAGGACGGCGGCGTGACGGGCGATGGGCTCGGTGACGGCTTCGATGACAATGCGGGACAGAGTCCACTCCAGGGCCGGGCGGTTGATCCGGGGATGGACGACCTCGACGAGGGTGGCCGCACTGGTGATCACGCGGAGGTCGTCGCCCCGCGCTGGCCGACCAGGGAGGACTTCACCGGGCCCGGCAGCGGCAGCACCGGCGAGGTGGTGGCCACGCTCGTTGAGCCGGCCGGGAAAATGGGACGGACGATGTCGTGGCTGCGCTGCTGGCGCAGGCCCGGAGCGAAGGAGAGGGCGCGTGATCCCGATGCCGCCGCACCGTACGAAGGGTCCGGGCATACTCGGCGCCAACCCTGAGCAGCCCGTCGGGCCCTTCGGGCTCTGGCCCGACGGCATGGAGGACGAGGAGACCGACCTCGCTCGCCCTGCTACCGGTCTTCCATTGCCCCGGGATCGCCAGCCAGATGATCACTGACAGCCACTTATCCCTGGGCAGAGGCTCGCCGGCCAGGGCAGCGAGGTGGCGGTCGGGGTCGGTGCGCCGGTAGCCGTGGGCGACCTGGGCGTTGATGACCCAGGCGCGCTCACCGATGCCGCCGCCCAGCACGGCGTTACTGATCATCCGCCACCCCGGGCCAGCCGACCACAAAAGAAGGGGCAGCCGCTCGCCGTCCTCGCTGCGAGCCAAACGCTGCAGGCGCAGCAAGCCGGCGGTGGCCGGTGACGATGGCGTGGCGGCGATCACCGGGCACAAGCTCCTTCGACACGGGGGCGGGCCGGCTGATCGTACGCGAAGCCTCCGAAGCGACGTCCGCGCATTCCCGGCACCGGCCACTTCCGTCGCAGACGCCTCTACGGCCACCTGGGCTGCGATGACGCTGGAGATCCACTGTGTTCACCTGGTCAACGAGACCAGATAGGTGGTGGACGCCATGAAAGCCATGGCGATCCCCGCGCGTCGCACCTTCGGGACGCGGCGTAGCGGAAGGGGGACGACTGCGGGGCGGCGTGCCTGCCGGCCCGGCGCAACCGAAGCAGCGGACGTCCGGGAGCTGGCCGGCGAACTCGGTACCGCTCTGCTGCAAGCGATGCAGGAAGGACCCGTCCGAGAGCAGACCCGCACCCGCCGGACGCACGGCGACCCTGCCTGCGGGGATGGCGCACCCCTGACCTGGTACGCCTTCGCCCTCGAATACCTGCAGATGCGCTGGCCGCAGATCGCGGCCAAGAGCCGGAATGAGACCAACGACGCGCTCTGCATGATCACGCAGGCTATGCTCCGTGACGCCCGGGGCCGCCCAAGCGATCAACTACTGAGGGGCGCGCTGCGGGACTGGGCGTTCGTCGTGCCCCAGCCCGACCTGCGAGCGGCACCCGGCGAAGTCCGGCTGGCGCTGCGCTGGGTGGCCACTTCTTCGCGCCCGTTGACCGATCTTCTCGATCCGGCCGTGACACGAGCCCTGCTGGTGGCCCTGTGCCTCAAACAGGATGGGACGACGGCAGCGGCCGAGACCCAGCGGCACAAGCACAAGATCCTTGTCAACGCTGTGCGGTACGCCCTCGAGCAGAGAAAACTCCCCACGGACCCGCTTGCTCCGATCAACTGGCACGTGGCAGAGACCGTCCAGCAGATCGACCCCCGGGTGGTCGTCAACCCCGCCCAGGCTCGTTCCCTGCTGTGCGCCGTGTCCTACGTGGGCGGCTACCGGCGCGCACGTGGACGGCGGCTTGTAGGACTGTTCGCCGGCATGTACTACGCGGGGCTGCGCCCCGCCGAAGCGGTCGCCATCGCCTTGCCGGACTGCGTCCTGCCCGCCGAAGGCTGGGGCAGCGCCATCCTGCACCGCACCCTGCCCCAGGCGGGCACGAAGTGGACCGACACCGGAGAGCTCCATGATGAGCGCGGCCTGAAGAACCGCCCAGCCGGCGACACCCGGGTGGTGCCGCTGCCACCCCCGCTGGTGCAGCTCTGGCGGGAGAGCACCGACACCTTCGGCACCGCTGACGACGGTCGGCTGTTCTTCAACGAACGCGGAGGCATCGTCACCTCCGGCACCTACGACCGGGTCTGGCACGAAGCCCGCACCCTCGCACTCCCAACCGACCTGGTGAACTCCCCGCTCGCCGCCCGCCCCTACGACCTACGGCACTCGGCGCTGTCCACCTGGCTCAACGCCGGCGTCGACCCCACCGAGGTCGCCGAACGGGCTGGCAACAGCGTCGAAGTGCTCCTCTCCCGCTACGCGAAATGCCTGTACGGGCGGCAGGCCCTCGCCAACCAGCGCATCGCGTTGCTGCTGAACGAGTACCGGTAAGACAAAGTTGAACGGCCTGTTTCACCGTGCGGCTTCCAGCTCTCCTCGCGGAGGAAAGTGCAGGTCAGAAGGGCGGTGGCCCCCTGCGGACCCGTCATGTGTGCCGTCTGTCCCGCGTATATCCCGTGAGGAGGGTTTCTGCGGGATCGGATAATTGGGATTTCGTCCGCTCGGCACGGCAAACCCGCAGGTCATGGGGGTGTCGCGGAGAACGGCCACCACCCAGCAGGCCGTGTGCGTTCTGACATGCACAAGAAAGGCCCTGAACTGCATTTCTGCAGTTCAGGGCCTTGATTGCGGGTGCCCCCGGCAGGATTCGAACCTGCGCACACGGCTCCGGAGGCCGTTGCTCTATCCCCTGAGCTACGGGGGCGTGTCGGGCGCTGAGCTTCTCGCTCGCGGCGACGGGTAGAACACTAGCAGGTCCGCAGGGGTGATCAGCAATTCGGTTCCCCTGGCGGGGGCGAGCCGGTCGCCTGGAGGGGGTGGAAGTGGGGAAAACCCGGACGCGGTGGCCGGTCCCCACCTACTCTCGAGTTGTGCCAGGCGCTTCGGGCCGAGTGCTTGTTGTGGACGACAACAAGGTCATCCGGCAGCTGATCAGGGTCAACCTCGAGCTGGAAGGGCTAGAGGTCGTGACCGCGGCCGATGGTGCCGAGTGTCTGGATGTGGTGCATGAGGTGCGGCCCGACGTCGTGACGCTCGACGTCGTCATGCCCCGGCTGGACGGGATCCGCACCGCCGCCCGGCTCCGCGCCGATCCCCGTACGCACCACCTGCCCGTCGCCATCGTCAGCGCCTGCACGCAGTACGAGGTCGAGGCCGGCCTCGACCTCGGCGTGGACGCCTTCCTCGCCAAGCCCTTCGAGCCCGCCGAACTGGTCCGGATCGTGAAGGACCTCATCGAGCGGAAGACGAGTCGCGCGGAGGCCGGGGGAGAGGGGCCCGGCGTGGACGCGCACGCGGGAGCGGAGCCGGGTGGTGCCGGTGGTGAAGGAGGGACCGCCGATCCGCGGGCGGCCGGGGAAGCCGCGGAGGACGCAGAGGAGATCGACGGCCTCCCCGGACGCGACGGCCTTCCGAGTCATGACGGCATCCACCCCTAGCCAGGGAAATCGAAGCCTGGTGGTCACCGGGTTTCGATGACCGCCGGCCATGGAAGGCATAACCGGTTCGCCCACCCACCCCCCTCCTCCCCTACGCTTGTCCCGTGACCCCCGCCGACCTGTCCCGCACCGTGGTGGACGCGGTGTGCCGTGCCGTCGGTGACGGGGAACTGAGCGTGGCCGTGCCCGAGCGGGTCGTGGTGACCGAGCCGGGCCCCGGCGGGTGCGGGGACTTCGCCACCGCCGTCGCGCTGCGGCTCGCGCACGCCGCCGGTCAGCCGCCGCGGCACGTCGCCGGGATCCTGCGGGAACGTCTCCTCGGGGCCGACGGCATCGAGGACGTCGTCGTCACCGGGCCGGGGTTCCTCAACTTCCGGCTCGCCGGGCAGGTCGACCCCGTGGCCGCGCTGGTCGCCGAGATCCGGGGGAAGGGCGCCCGGTACGGGCACGGTGACGCCCTCGCCGGGCAGGTCGTCGCGCTCCGGGTGCCGTACGAGGTGCGGGCCGAGACCGTGGCCGACGCCGTCGTGCGCATCGTGGGCACCCAGGGCGGCCGGGCCACCGT
>NZ_JACBWZ010000020.1 GCF_013870595.1 Streptomyces sp. WELS2
GCGGGCCGGCGGCCGTGACCGCGTCCAGCCGCCCTTGACGGCTAACGTTGTTAGCCTTATGGTCGTGGCTAACGACGTTAGCCACTGGTCGGCGCGCCGTCACGACGACCCGGGAGGACACTCATGACCACGACAACCGGCACGGCGACGACGACCGGCACCCGGCGCATCGGGACCCCGGCCCTGCGACGCGGGGCCTGGCTCGCCTTCGCCCTGGTCTGGTCGGCCTTCGCGGTCGTGGAAGCCGTACGCCACGGCTGGCCGGCCACGGTGCTCGCGCTGGCCTTCCTCGTACTGCCCGACCTGACCTTCCTGGTCGCGCTCGACGAGGCACCCCGCATGGCGAAGGGACAGCTGCCGCCCCGCGCGGTGCCGTACTACAACGCCATGCACCGCGCCCTGGTCCCGTTCACGCTCGCCGTCGCCTACGCGGCGCTCCCGCTGGACTGGCCGCCCGCCTTCGCCGCGCTGTGCGGCTGGCTCGCCCACATCTCGTACGATCGCGTCCTCGGCTACGGACTGCGCACCAAGGAGGGCTTCCAGCGTGGCTGACCGGCTCACCCCCCGGGCACGGGAGATCGTGACGGCGGCCCGGGACCTCCTGGAGGAGTCCGGACCCGCCCAGCTGACCATGCGCACCCTCGCCGACCGCCTCGGCATCAAGGCCCCGTCCCTCTACAAGCACTTCCCCGACAAGCACGCCGTGGAGGTCGAACTCGTGGCGCGGATGCTGACGGAGACGGCGGAGGCGCTGGAGGCCGCCGAGGCCCGCGCCCCCGGCTCGCTGGAGGCGCTGGCCGGGGCGTACCGGAGCTACGCCCTCGCCCACCCCCACCTGTACTGCCTGGCCACCGAGCGTCCCCTGCCGCGCGCCGAGCTGCCCGCCGGCCTGGAGGACCGGGCCGCCCTGCCCCTGCTGCGCGCCTGCGCCGGCGACCTGGACCTGGCCCGCGCCTTCTGGGCCTTCGCCCACGGCATGGTCACCCTGGAGATCCACGGCCGCTTCCCGGCCGACGCGGACCTGGAGGCGGCGTGGAAGCGGGGGCTCGGGGCGCTGGGCACGTAGGGGAACGGGCGCGGTCCGTGCCGGGACGGCCGCCCGGTACCATGGTCCTCACGGCAGACGAGCCGGGCGGACGGCCGCGTGGAGTCCCCTAGGGGGCTTCCCGAGGAACGTCCGGGCTCCACAGGGCAGGGTGGTGGCTAACGGCCACCCGGGGTGACCCGCGGGACAGTGCCACAGAAAGCAAACCGCCAGGGACTCCCGTCCCTGGTAAGGGTGAAACGGTGGTGTAAGAGACCACCAGTGCCCAGGGTGACCTGGGCAGCTAGGTAAACCCCACCCGGAGCAAGGTCAAGAGGGAGCGTCTTCGGCGCTCCTGCGCGGACGACCGAGGGCTGCCCGCCCGAGTCCGCGGGTAGACCGCACGAGGCCGGCGGCAACGCCGGCCCTAGATGGATGGCCGTCGCCCCGGCCGCCGCGAGGCAACCGGGGAACAGAACCCGGCGTACAGCCCGACTCGTCTGCCCCATAGGCCTCTGGCCTGCAATATTGCAGGCCAGAGGCCTTTTATCGTGGAACCGTGGGCGTCGCCTCACCCCGTTCCGTACCGGCTTGAACTGGACCTTGCGGCTACGAAAATAGCCATGAAAGTCGTTACTCACGGGCGCCCGTGTGCCGCAGGTGCTCTACCGGCCGGAGTCGGTTTCAGAAACATGACATGGGACGCCAGGGAGTTATGAGGAAGTCGGAGGCTTCCGATGTCTGCCGGTCCCCGGGCCGAGCTTCGGTGTTGCCTCACGGGTGGAGGCAGCCCCGGTGTGGGGAAACAGGATGCGCCGTGCCTCCGCGAGGTTCGCCGCGAAGCCGTGCGGCTCCCAAAGATGGCCGTTCCACCGCTGGATCGCACGGGGCGCATCGGGGTTCAGATGCGATGCTCTCGGGCCGTCACCGGTGACCTCGTCGATCTCCTCGGGGGTGACGGGGGCAGCCCATCCCGTCACCGGCAGGCCCTCACGCGTGTAGGGGGTCCATCGCAGCGTCTTGGAGATCGCCTGCCTCTGAGTCTGGACGAACTCGCGGGCCTCGTCCGGGTCGTTGGTGACAAGGGTGGGTGGGATGGTGAAGCCGAGCTGCGGGGCGAGAACGAGTTGCGCGGGTTTGTAGTCGGCTGCGGCGACGCGCAGGGGATGGTCGACCCAGAGCGGGCCACCCAGGGCGTAGAGGGTGCCACCGAGTCCGTAACGGACTTGCGCCGCCGCGAACCGGGAGTCATCAGCGGACAGGTGGGGAAACGTGGGCCATTCCGGGCGGCGCCAGTACACCGATCGGACCTGGGTCACATCAGCGGTTCTCGACGGGGTGCGCACCTGCCCGACAACCTGGGCCGGGCAGGTGCCGAACCGAGTCGAGACCGTGAGGTTTTCGCCGATGTCGGCGGGATTGAACCGGACCACCGGCACATCGCGCTGGTTGAGTTCCGTGATCACCATGTCGGCGGTGATGTCGTCCGCCTCGGTGGCCACCAGAACCGGCCTCTCCTCGGGCATGACCATCAGTCCTGCGTGCTGTCCTGGTCGTGACCCTGGTCGTTCCGGGAGTCCGAGTTCGTCGTCGTGGAGGTCTCGGTGCCGGAGCTGGTGCCGTGCTTCCCCATCTCGACCACCTGCCCGACGCGGTCGCGGAACACCCCGAGCTGCGTCGTGGGGTCGATGGCGACCGTGGCGTAGGGCCGGCGGATGACCGTCGGGTAGGGCGCGAGTCGGCCCGCACCCCACGGCCGCGTGGGGGAAGGGAGTGTGGCGGAGATGGTCATGAGACTCCTTGGGCTGAAGGGTGCGGTGCGGGAATCCGTCTACGCCAGGGGGCGCGGACGGGAGGGAATGGCCTCGGCGGCGAAGCCCGTCCTGACGCAGGGCGGCCGTGTGGGAACTCGCGTGCATGTGCCGGCGAGGGAAAGCCGCGCGGAAGCGCCGGCTGATCTCGCCGAGATGATGGGCGATCCCGACGAAGAACACCGGAAACGGATCGCAGATGCTGTGGCCTCCTCCGGTTCCGTGGCAGTGAAGACTTCCTTACGGCTGGCCGATACCGCGGAATCTGGCTGGATTTCTCCCATGCTGTTATCCGGCGCCGTGGCGTATCGTTGTGGGCTGGCCGTCTGTATTTTCTCCGGCTGGCCGACGCGTGAGGAGTTGCGGATCTTCCACACCCACGTGCTGCCGCTGTTGCGCCAGCACGAACGCCCCGGACAGAAAGTACGAGGGCCGGCGCCCATGCCGCACGGCGTGCATTGATCACGCTGCTCGCGGGGATCAGGTCCGGGACCCAGGTCATCGGCCGGCAGGGGCCGCGCGGCACGCTGTGAGACCGCCGGCCGCCGCGCTCAACGCGACCGGTGACAACCCTGAACGCCGCGACAACGAGGCGTCCTTCGCCACCTTGTGCCGCACCAGCCAGGTCGAGGCGTCCTCGGCAGGACCCGGCGGCGTGGACTGAATCGTGGCGGCGACCGGCAGGCATATACGGCGCTCGTCCGCATCGTCCTCAGCCGCCCGCGCCGGGAAAGCCGCTACCTGGTCTCGCGCGGTACGTCGTACGAGAGATCCACCTACTCGTCGCCCCCGCCACGCCCGCCCCGCCGTGGATGCGGCCGCTCGCAAGATCTCCACGACGCGAGAGATTGATATTTCCGGCATTCCCGGCTGTCGTGCAGCGGGCCGAGGCATCCTTCGTCCCGCCGGCCTCGACTCCATCACGGGGCGCCGGCAACTTTGGTTCGAGTTTTAACATTTCGAAACGGTTAAGCACTGGTCAATTGTTCGCATCAACTGTAATCTAGAGACCGCGCTTGAGAAGTTTCCGTGTGCGCCCCGAGCGAGCGGGGAGGGGAAGGGTGACCACCTTCGCCTGGCTGTGAACGTGCCACTGTGCAGTCGCGTCACCGATTCTTCATGGTGTTGCCATTTTCGTCCGGGAACGACTTGGTGTGCTCGCATGGGGGGAGACCATATTGACGTCATGCCTGCATGTACTTCCCGTGAGCCCGCTGGTCTCCGACACGTGTGGTGATTTCTCCCGTCCGGGAGCCGTCGGTCCAGGTCCTGCCGGTGTCCGAAGCAGCCGCTCCCGGGCTCCCGAAACCGCGGGAGACGGCCACCGTCTCCCGCGCCGCCCTGGCCGATTATCCCTGGGTTGAATGGCGGAAGGTCGTCGTGGACGCCACCCGCCAAGACCTCTGCCCCGTTGCCCGTCGAAGCCGCGTCCTCGTGTCGCGCGAGGACGCTGCCCTCACCCGCATCCTTGGCCTGGTCCCCTGATGCCGGGCCACCTCCGAGCCCCCTATTTCCACCCCTTTCGACGTCTGTGCTCCCGGCCTGCACGGCTGGGCCGGGCGCGACGTCGGGTCGCCTGCCGTGGCCGCCGCCCGTCAGGTGAGCTGCCGGCGCTCACCGTTCGCCGCCAGGGGTGCCGCGCGAATGAAGCCCTTCGAAGTTTGCCTCATGCTCGTTGAGAGATGGAAAGAGGAGACAAGGCGTGGAAGAAGCACTGGCCGAAAACCTCACCTGCCGTGAATTAGATGTGCTTCGCCTGTTGGGCCGGGGGTTGAGCAACCGGCTCATCGCCCGAAGACTTGACATCTCCGAGAAGACGGTAAAGAACCATCTCAGCAGCATTTACGTGAAGCTCGGCGCCACTGACCGCACCCAGGCCGCGCTCTACGCTCGACACGTCGGCCTGGCCGACCCCGGGGAAGCCGCTCCGTCCGCTCCCGTCCCCGAGCGGGACGTGCCGCCCGCCGACCCCGACCTCACCGCACGCGAGCGGGGCGTACTCCGGCTGCTGGCCTGGGGGCTGAGCAATCGGGGTATCGCCCGAAAACTCGACATATCCGAGAAGACGGTGAAGAACCATCTCAGCAGCATTTATGTGAAGCTCGGCGCCACTCACCGCACCCAGGCCGCGCTCTACGCCCAACACGTTGGCCTGACCACTTGAATGGACCGCAACTGGACTGAGGGACCGGCCGGCGGTGTGCGGTCAGCGGCGTCCCTCGCACGGCAACGCGGCGCGCGTGAGGTGCCGGTGCCCTGGCTCGAGGTGATGCCTGGACCAGGACCGGGACGACGAACGCCGCGACGGCACGCCCTGCCGGCCGATGTCCACGCCCGGTCTCCGTCGCCTCGACGGGTGTGGACATCGGTCTGACCCGCCTCGTACCGCTCCGCCGCCGGGACGAGGGGGCCGCGGCGGTGGGTCTCACACCGGCCATTCGCCCGCGATCTTCAGCAGACGGTCGTTCTGCTCGGGAGTACCGATGGTGATCCGCACCCCCTCGTCGCCGAAAGGACGCACCATGACGCCCGCCGTCTCGCACAGGTCGGCGAACGCCGGCGTGTGCGAACCGAGGCGCAGCCAGACGAAGTTGGCCTGGCTGTCAGGAACGTTCCAGCCCGCGGCTTGCAGCGCACGGGTGACCCGGGCGCGTTCGGCCACCAGGGTCCCTACCCGCTCCAGCAGTTCGGGACCCGCGTGCAACGAGGCCCGCGCGGCGGCCTGGGCGAGTCCGCTGACGCCGAACGGCACGGTGCAGGCCCGCACCGCGGCCGCGACCCGCGGATGCGCGACCGCGTAGCCGACGCGCAGTCGGGCCAGCCCGTACGCCTTGGAGAAGGTACGCAGAACGGCGACGTTGGGGCGATCGCGGTAGAGCTCGATGCCGTCGGGTACGTCGGTGTCGTCGACGAACTCGCGGTACGCCTCGTCGAGCACCACCAGCACATGGTCCGGCACCCGGTCGAGGAAGCGCTCCAGTTCACCGCGGCGCACGGCCGTGCCGGTCGGGTTGTTGGGGTTGCACACGATGATCACGCGAGTGCGCTCTGTCACCGCCTCGGCCATGGCCTTCAGGTCATGCCGCTCGTCAAGCAGCGGAATCTGCACAGGGGTCGCCCCGGTGGCCCAGACGAGCATCGGATACGCCTCGAACGAGCGCCAGGCGAACAGCACTTCGTCCCCATCGCCGGCCGCGGCGCACAACAGGTCCTTGGTGACCCCGAGTGATCCGGTGCCGGGCACGACGTGCTCCGGGGGCACCGCGAGGGCCGCGGACAGCTCCGTGACCAGTTCACCGCTCTTCGCATCGGGGTAGCGGTTGACGCGTCCCAGCTCCTCGCGCATCGCGGCGACGACCGACGGCAGGGGAGGGTACGGGTTCTCGTTCGACGACAACTTGTCCACCAGGTCGCTGGGCGCGGCCCGGCCGGGGACGTAACGCGGCAACTCGGAGACATCGGCGCGCAGCCGGGGGACAGGTGCAGGGGTCATCGAGGGAACTTCCTGTACGGGGGAGCGGACGGTCGTGCGGGGGTGTCGTTCTCCCCGGACTCCGGGAGCCGTGAGCCGCGACCGGGCGCGCGGGCGGGAGATCCGGCCCGCGCGCCGGCACTTCTGCCGTGGTCGGCAGCGCGTCTCGCTCACCTGTCGGTCCGGCGGCACGCGTCACCGCGGCACAGCGGACCGCCGGGGTCGCCGAGGGCAGGGTCAGCCGACGGTCTCGGCGGGCGCGCTCTCCTCCTCGACGGCCGTGGTGCGGACCCCTGCCTTGGTGAACTCCTCCATGAAGGTGGGGAAGGACAGCTTGACGTCTTCGAAGCCCGAGAACCGGTTGGCGGACTGCATCCGCAGGCCGGCCACGAACAGCGACATGAAGATGCGGTGGTCGCCCCAGCTGGACAGCGTCACTCCGCCGGGGTACGTCTGCGCACCGCGGACCTCGAAGCCGTCGCAGACCCCGTCGTCGTACAGGACTTCGATGTCCACGCCCGCGCGGGTCAGTTCGGCGGCCATGGCCTCGATGCGTGACGCCTTGTGGAAGCGGGTGAGGCGTCCGCCGGTCACCCGGAGCCTGCCCTGCACGTACGCCCCGAGGGCGGCGAGCGTGGGCACGATGTTGGGGCAGTCCCGCACATCCACCTCGAAGTCGCCGCACAGACTTCCCGGCGGGTTGTCGACGGTGAGCGACGAGGAGGCCCGGTCGAAGGTGACCTTCACCCCGAGCTGCTCCAGGATCGGGACGATCGCGAACTCGCCCTGCAGGCTGTCGCCGTACACGTTGGTCAGGACGGTCCGTCCCGGGAAGAGCGCGGCGGCCGCCAGCAGGTACGAGGCCGAGGTGTAGTCCTCGTGGATGGTGACGTCCTGGGCCTGGTAGGAGGAGGGCTCCACGTGGTAGTGACGCATGTCCTCCGACGCGGAGACCTTGATCCCCGCGTCCGTCAGGCTCGCCAGCGTCTGCCGGATGTACGACTTGGAGTAGACCTCGCCCGTCACCTCGATCTCCACCGGGCCCTCGGCCAGCGGCGCGGCGAACAGGATGGCGGTGATGAACTGCGAGCTGATGTCCCCCGGCAGCCGGCACTTGCCGCCCTTCAGGCCGCGTCCCCAGTTGACGACCGGGGCCTTGTCCTCGTCGACGATCGACTCGATGTCCGCACCCAGTTCGCGCAGCGCGTGCAGCAGAGGTGCCATCACGCGCTTGCGCAGGGTCGCGTCGCCCGTCACCACGACCGGCGACGGCAGTACCGAAGCGAGCGCCGTCACGACGCGGAACACCAGACCCGAGCCGCGGGCCTCGATGACGCGCCGGATGTCCGGGAGCGCCCCTCCGATGCCCTCGATCTCCAGGAATCCGTCGTGCTCGGTTATCTTGGCACCGAAGGCACGGCAGGCGTTCTTCATCGTCTGCGTCTCGTCACAACGGAGGTCGTTGTACACGCGTGACGTGCCCTCGGCCAGGGTGCCGACCAGAATTGCCCGTTGCGTCTCCGGTTTCGAAGAAGGGACGCGGAAAGTTCCGGAAAAGGAATCGACCGGATCAACCTTCAGCAGCATCCTTGTATCTCCCGTTTCCCATCGTTCGCCGTCTGATACCTTGCAAGCGATGTCGCTTTGACGTCCGGGGTCGGCGATGTCCGCGGAGCGAGAACATGTCATCCCACCGCTTGGCGCTTCGATGCCGGGGCGCCAGTTCGGAATCCTCCTGGCGCGCACGACAGCCCTCCGCCGACGGTGGGGGCGCGATCAGAATTCTGTGTCCTGGTGGGCGAGTGCGGCAATAGGTCCATCTACCCATGGCGTTTCCGCGCAGGGTGGTCCAATGAACCGCTTCCGCCCGGCCATCGTTCAGGCCGGGAACCGAAGGACTTCTCGTAATAGACCGTGGGGTTCCCCGCGGCCTCCCCCAGGCGTGCGCCCGCCGCCCGGCCGATCAGGACCGTATGGTCCCCGGCCGGGTGCCTGGCGTACATCTCGCAGTCCGGCTCGACGAGCGCGCCCGCGTCGGCCGGCAGTCCGCCGGGCGTGCGGGACGGGCCGCCCGACGCGAACTCGTCGGCACGTTCGGTGGCGAACCACTCGGCCGGCGGCCGGTGTTCGCGGCCCGGCACGCTCACCGCGAAGTTCCCGCACGAGTCGGACGCCGCGAAGGAGTCGGCCGAGTTCGCCAGACAGACCAGGATCGGCGGCGGGTCCGGCGACACGGAACGGAACGAACTCGCCGTGAAGCCGCGCGGCACGCCGCCGTCGTCCGGAGTCGTCGCCATCACGACCCCGGCCGCGAACCGGGCCATCGCCGCCCGGAATTCCCGGGAATTCACCCGCCGTGCGGTCTCCGTCCTCCCCTCCGTCACGGCAGCACCACCACCTGTCCCGCGAAATTCGGTCCGGATGTGAAGCCCAGTCGCAGGGCCGTGTCCCCGCTGTTGTCGAGGCGTCGGTTCGGTTGGACTTTCCTGGCGCGCACGACAGCCCTCCGCCGACGGTGGGGGCGCGATCAGAAGTCTGTGTCCCGTGGAACGCGTGCGGCAATTAGGACCATCCGCCCATGGCGTCTGCGGCCCGAGGTGGTCCAGACTCTCTCACCGGGACCCGGGGGTGACGCTGTCGTCGGCGCTCGGCGATATAACGGGGCCGGCGGCCCGTTTGTCATCCACGCACAGTCCTTCGTCCCGGCCGGGACGGTGGCAATAGTACGGCAGCACGTGCTCGCACACCCGCGACGCCGGGGAACCGGGACCTAGGTCCTATTCTGACCAGGCCGGTCCCATGCGAGGCTGTGGCAACGAGATCAACACGATGGTGGCCCTTTCCGGGATTCAGATTCGGATTCCTTGTCCGGTTCCGAATGGCCCGCCGTTCGCCCTGCCGTCAACCGGCCTCGCGGCCGGGCACGTCCATGCTTCTTGTGAACCGTGAGGACGACATCCATGTCCAGCGCAATCCTGTTCCTGAACCGCTGGCCCTTGTACGAGGACGAGCGGCGCTGGGAGAATCGCCTCGCCGCGCCCGAGCTGGTCTTCGACCCGCAGACCGACCACGTCACGTACGTCTGCGACGAGGGCGGCCGCAGCGGAGTGCCCGCCGACGCGGAACGGGTGCACGTCGTGACGGACTTCGGCGACGTGGACGGTGTGCTGGAGATCATCGACGCCGTGGTTCGCGAGGAAGGCCCGTTCGACCACGTCATCGCCTTCTCCGAAATGCTCCTCGACCTCGCGGCGGTCCTGCGGGAGCGGTACGGCATCCCGGGCTCCGGCGTCGAGGAGACCGCCCGGTTCCGTGACAAGACCGTCATGAAGGAGAGGGTGTCGCGGGCCGGCCTCCGAGTGCCGCGCTGGGCCTCCTGCCGCACCGAGGAGCAGATCCTCGCGGCCGCCGAGGAGTTCGGCTACCCGGTGATCGTCAAGCCGGTGCGAGGAGCGTCCAGCCAGGGTGTGCGCGAGATCGCCTCGCCCGAGGAGCTGCGGGCCCTGTGGGCCGAACGGAGCCTGGACGACCTCGAGATCGAGGAGTTCGTGCAGGGCGAGATCCTGCATGTCGACGGCGTCCTGGACGCCACGGGCGAACCGCTGTTCCTGTGCACCTCGCGCTACCTCTCCACCTGCCTGGACTTCGAGGCCCAGGGCGCACCGCTCGGGTCCGTCTTCCAGACGGACCCCGAGGTGCGCGGCCGCTGCGAGGACTTCGCCGTGCGCTGCCTGGCCGCGCTCGGCCTGCGCAGCTCCGCCTTCCACCTCGAATTCTTCGACACCGGCGACGAGCTGGTGTTCCTGGAGGTCGGAGCCCGGGTGCCGGGCGCCGACGTGTCCTACGTCATCAACGACGTCCACGGCGTGAATCTCTGGCGGCTGTGGGTGGACGTGCTGCTCGGCCGTCCGGTGGACCCGCCGGCCCGGAACCCGGAGCTGAGCGGCGGCTGGCTGATCATCCAAGGCCCCAAGCCGCTGCCTCAGAAGGTCACCTCCGCCACCCCGCTCCTGGGACAGGTTCCTTATGTGTACCGGGAGTTGGTGCCGAGGCCGGGTGAGGTTCTGGTCTCCCGGCCCGGCTCGTACGCCACGCTCCAGGGAGGCCGCTTCCTCTTCCGGGGCGGCACCCAGGAGCAGATCGAAGAGGCCGTGCGGCAGGCGCGTGCGCAGTATCACCTGACGACTGAGCCTGTCCCGTAGACCGCCCGAGCCATCTCGTGCCATCGGCAATGGAACCGTAGAGTCTGTGGAGGTAGACGTGGGTCAGTTGAGCCATGCGGAGCTGGTCGACAAAAAGTTCGTGCTGTTCGCCGAGGGGTGCTTCGGACTCTTCACGAGCAAGATCGCCGCCTCACTGGTCCGCTACAACGGAGACCGCTGCGTCGCCGTGATCGACAGCCGCAGAGCCGGCCAAACCGTCCAGGACGTCCTCGGCTACGGCGGCCCGATCCCGATCGTCAGCCGCGTCGAGCATGCCATGGGCCTGAACCCCGAAGTCATGATCATCGGTAAGGGCCTGCACTCCGCCGACTTGCCCTCCGCCTGGAAGCCGCACATCCTCGCGGCCGTCCAGAACGGCCTGCACCTGATCAACTCGATCCACTACCGCCTCGCCGACGACCCGGACATCGCCCGTGCCGTCCGTGAGAAGGGCATCACCGTCTGGGAGACCAAGGACGCCCCGCCCGTGCAGCTCAACCGGGCCCGCGTCCTGGACCTGGACACCTGGGTCATTCACACCTGCGGCAGCGACTCCAACATCGGCAAGAAGACCGCCGCTCTGCAGATCTGGAACGAGGCCAACCGCAGCGGCATCAGCACCGGCTTCGCCGCCACCGGCCAGAGCGGCATGCTGATCTCCGGCCATGGCATCGCGGTCGACGGTGTGCCCGGCGATTTCATGGCCGGTGCCGTCGAGCAGGTGGTCATGGAGGCCGCCGCAGGCAACGAATGGGTCGTCGTCGAGGGCCAGGGCTCGCTCAACCACATCGGGTTCAGCGGCGTCGCCCTCGCCATCCTCCACGGCGCCCTGCCGCACGCTCTGGTCTTCTGCCACCGTCTCGGCGCCGATCGCACCAAGGTCTGGGAGACGCCCATCATCCCCATCCCCGAGCTCATCCGCATGAACGAGGAGCTCTCCGTCTTCGAACGGCCCGCCAAGGTCGCCGCCGTCAGCGTCAACAGCTTCGGCTTCTCCGAGGAGGACTACCGCCGCGAGGCCGAGAAGCTGGAGGCCGATACCGGACTGCCGGTCGTCGACCCGGTCCGTGAGGGCGGCGCCGCCCGGCTCGTCGAGATCCTGCGCGCCCACCAGCGCGAGAACGCGGACCGGCTGACGGCCCGTCGGCGCTGAGAACGGCCCCGGAACTCCGAGGAGATGCACCGATGAAGAGAGCGATCCTGCTCCTCATGCACCAGGGCAAGTCGTACACCGAGGAGATCGCCGAGGCCACCGCCGGGCTCGGCCTCACCCTGGTCGCCCTCAGCTCCCGGCCGGAGAAGCCAGGGGTCCTGGACGCGGTCCACCACCTCCTGGCGGACTGGGTGGTGACCGAGGAGTCCGAACTGTGCTCCGGCGACCTGGAGAAGGCCGTTCGCGAACTCGCCGACCGGGGCTACCAGGTCGAGGCCGCCCTCGCCACCTTCGAGGGCTACCGGCTGCTGATGGCAGAGCTCAACGAGCGGCTCGGCGCGCACGACTCCGCCGGGGCCGCGTTGCGCCTCTGCCTCGACAAGTACGAACTGCGTCGCCACCTCTTCGCCGAGGGACTGAGCGAGGTCCGGCTGCACCGGCTCACCCCCGGCGCGATCCCCGAACTCGACCCCTCCGCACGCTGGTTCGTCAAGCCGGTACGCGGTGCCTCGTCCTTCGCCACCTTCGTCCTGGACGACGTCAACGACCTGGCCGACGTGCCCGCACTCCAGGAACAGATGCGCGCCGACCGGCGTATGAAGGCGATCTTCATGGACCGGTACGACTTCCTCGTCGAGGAGTACGTCGACGGCCCGGAGTTCAGCTTCGAGACGGTCGTCCTCGACGGCCGGGTCCACCACCTGTGCGTCCATGAGAAGGCCCGAGTGGAGCGCCTGGAGCGGACCGTCCTGGAGGGGATGTCGGTCAGCCCGCCCGTGAGCCTCGGCCGTGAACTCGTCCTCGAGGGATCCGACCACGTCACCCGTTGCCTCGCCGCGCTGGCGGAGCACGGGCTGACCGCCGGCGTCTTCCACATCGAGGTCAAGTACTGGGAGTCGAGGAA
Source organism: Streptomyces sp. WELS2 (assembly GCF_013870595.1). Lineage (GTDB taxonomy): Bacteria > Actinomycetota > Actinomycetes > Streptomycetales > Streptomycetaceae > Streptomyces. The sequence goes on from NZ_JACBWZ010000020.1 coordinate 12,567, forward strand.
GCGCTGGGAGATCATCGAGATCAACCCCCGGATGGGCGGCAGCCTCATCAACCCCAGCGTCCAGATCGTCACCGGGCACTCCCTCCTCGACCTGTGGACCGAGTCCCTGCTGCTGCCCGACAGCGAGCGGGACGCCTTCCACGACCGGCTCACCCAGGCCTCCCAGTTGGAGGCCCTGCGCACCGGCGCGCCCACCCGGGCGACCGTGTTCCTCAGCAAGTACGGAGAGAAGGGGCGGACCGTCGACGCGATCCGCTTCGAGCCGCCCGCCCGCCCGCCCCGGATCCTGCGCGTCCACGTGGCGGAGGGAACCGAACTGGACGCGTCCGACCGGGGGATCTGCCTGATGGACGCCCTGTGGGACGTGGCGGCCGACGACCTCGACGCCGAGATCGACTTCCTCGACCGGCATGCGACGGAGCATTTCCATGTCCGCTACCGCTGACCACGGCGCCACACTCTGACCCTTCCGTGAACATCCCCGCGAACCCTGTTGTGAAGGAGAACGCGTGAACCGCGTGCAGAACACCGGGATCACCTACCCGAAGCCGTTCTACAACGAGGAGCAGAGCCGTCTGAAGAAGGCCGAGCTCGACCGCTACATGGACAAGAAGATGGCGGAGTGGAAGGCCACCGTCCCCTTCGCGTCCCACCTGACCGAACCCGAGCTGCACCAGGCGTACTACCGCCGCACCCTCATCGAGCACGTGTGGCGGATCCGCCTCTCCCGGGTCAGCCAGTCCAAGGCCATCTACAAGATCGCCCAGATCGCGCCCAGGGCCGCCCGCGACTACGCGCAGTACCAGGCCGAGGAGATGCTCCACGACAAGCTGTACACCAGCGACGCCGCGGCCGCCGGCATCACCGAGGAGGAGATCCTCGCCACCGAGCCCTACCTCTCCACCCGTCTCCTCGAGGGCTTCTTCTACTACGCCCTGGAGCACGAGGGGGTCCTCGCCCCGGTCGTCTCCAACTACCTGGTGGAGTACACCCAGGTCAAGCTCCAGCCGGCCATCGTCGAAAACCTCCAGGAGCGGCTCGGCAAGGAGAACGTCAAGGGGCAGGCCGCCCACCTCCACGTCGACACCACCGAAGACCACTCCCAGGAGATGTGGGACATCCTCCACCAGCTGATCTTCAGCGAGGAGGACTTCCAGAAGGTGTTCAAGTACATCGACGACGTCCAGGAGATCCTCGCGATGTTCTTCCGGGAGATCTACGAGGACACCGTCGCCAAGCACGCGAAGACCGCCGTGTGACCCGCACGTCCTTCCCGGCCCGCGCGGGGCCCAGCTGTGATGCCAGCCGATGGCGCTGTTGAGCCGTCGAGGGTCCGCCGGGGCGGTCGTCGCCCGGCGGACCCTCAGGGACGCCACCCCACCCCACCGCACCCCCGCCACCCGCAGAGAGGAACCCCGCGCATGTCCGCACCCGACACGGCCACGTTCGTCAAGGAGTACCGCGAGAACGGCTTCGCGGTCGCCGAGCGTCTCTTCGACCCGAGCGAAGTCGCCGAACTCAACACCGCCATCACGGAGATCCTGAGCGTCCCCGACATCGGCTCCGTCGCCGAAGTGGAACCGGGCGGCGAGGGCGTCGCCCGCCGGATCTGGTCGCCCACCAAACAGCACGCCGCGTTCGAGCGGGCCGCCGCCCACCCCGAACTGCTCGACCACGTCGAGGCACTCATCGGCCCCGACATCCTGTTCCACTACAGCAAGCTCCACCTCAAGGCCCCGCAGGTGGGCAGTGTCGTGGACTGGCACCAGGACTTCGCCTACTACCCCCACACCAACACCGACCTGGTGACGGCCCTCATCTACCTCGACGACACCACCATCGAGAACTCCGCCCTCCAGGCCGTCCCCGGCTCCCACCACCGCGGCCTCGCCGACCACTACGTCGACGGCTACTTCCGCGGCAAGGTGACGGGTGCCGACGCCCCCGACCCGGCGCTCGCCGTGTCCATCGAGGCGCCCGCGGGCAGCGTGGTCTTCATTCACCCCCTGCTCCTGCACTACTCCTCCCCGAACCGCTCCGACCGGTACCGCCGCGCCTTCCTGCCGGCCTACCGGGCGGCCGACGCCTACCCGATCCACTTCGGCCCGCACGCCGGCCACAACGAGCCCGGAGTGAAACTGCTGCGCGGTAAGGTGTCGGACACGGCACGTGTGGAGGCCGGGGCGTGGCGCCTTCCGTTCGCGGAGCGCCCCTTCGGCTCGCTCTTCCAGCTCCAGGAGGGCGCCCACGAGACCGCGACCGCCGCGACCACCGGGTACGCCACGCTCGATGAGGTGAAGTGACAGCTCCGTGAGCACACCGAACGTGACGGTCGTCCGCGCCTGCCTGAGGGGCGGCGCGGGCGGCAGCCCCACGGCCGTCGTCCTGGAGGACGATGCGGACGGCGCGCCGCCGGGCGACGACGAGCGGCGCCGGATCCCCGTCGCCCAGGGCACCTCACACGCCGTGTACGTCCGTCCTGCCGGCGACACGGTCGAGCTGCGCTTCTTCACCGCGGAGGGGGAACTGCCCGCCTGCGGTCACGGCACGGTCGCCGCCCTCGCCCTCCTCGCGGCACGGCACGGCGGTGCCGGCCCCTACCGGGCCACCCTCCGTGCCGGGGGGCGTGTCTTCGCCGGGTGGGCCGAGCGGGCCGGCGAGCTGATCACCGCCGCCTTCGACCCCGGCCCCGTCGATCTGCGCGAACCCACCGCGGAGGAACGCGCCCTCGTTCTTCCGGCCCTCGGTCTCGCGCCGCACGAGGCCGGACCGGACGTCCGGATCGCCGGCGTGGGCCGCGAACGCATTCTGGTGCCGGTGCCCACCCGGGCCGCGCTCGCCGCGCTGCGCCCGGACATGGACCGCCTCAGGGCGGTCTGCGACCGGTTCGGCCTGCTCGGCGCGTACGTCCACTCGGAACCTTCGCCCGAGGGCGCGCTCGCGGCCCGGATGTTCGCCCCCTCGATCGGCGTCCCGGAGGACCTCGCCAACGCCAACAGCACGGCCTGTCTCGTCGCGCACCTGGCCGGCCGGGGCGTCCACCGGATCGCCGTCGACATGGGCGACGCCCTCGGCAGCCAGGCCACCATCACCGCCACGGCGGACCCGGATCTGCGAGTCGAACTCGGCGGCGCTGCACGGGTCGTGACGGAATGACCGGCCCGGTCCTCTCGAGCACGACCGGTTCCTTACGGCGTGGGCGTGGGTCGACCGGCCTCTTCGCGCGGGGTGACGGTGACGTCCAGGCCGGGGCGGCGAGTCCGCCGGCTCATGCTGGTCACACAACCGGCCGGCGGCCCCGGGCCGCCTCGATGTCCGGGACATGCTCTTCGGCCCAGCGTCGTACGGCGCGGAGCGGGACGAGCAGACAGCCGCCCAGCGGTGTGAGGGCGTATTCGGCCGACGCGCCGGTGAGCGAGATCGGTGCCACGGCGGTGCGGCTCGATCCGCGGGAGGAGTCGGCGATCGCGGCCGCGGCGGAACGGCTGAAGGACGGAATCGGCCACATCGTGACGACCGGTTCGGCACCGCACGACGTCCGCGTGACCGAGCCGGACCGTGACGAGCCGCCGGCCGCGTTCACGGCGAAGGTGATCGGTCCGATGCTCGTCGCCAAGCACTGCGCGCCGGTGACGCGGCCGACCGGGTCGACGGTGCTGTTCTCCGGTGTCGCCGGCTGGCGCCCCGGGCCGGGCTCGCTCGTCAAGGGGGTCGCGAACGGTGCGCTCGAGTACGCCGCGCGCCATCTGGCGGCGGATCTGGCGCCGGTACGGGTCAACGCCGTCTCGCCCGGTGTCGTGGACTCGGGCGCACGGGGTCGCCTTGGTGACAAGAAGGCCGCCTTGTCGAGCAAGAGCGCGGCCGGAACCCTCGTCGGACGGCACGGCGAGACCGACGGCGTGGCCGGCACGGTGATGTGGCTCCTCCGCGCGGGTTCCGTCTCCGGCGAGACGATCCACGTCGAGGGCGGTGCCCGCCACAAAACCGCCTGGCGCCTGGCCACCCTCCGAGTTCGACGCCGAGCGTTCATCTCCGTGACGCACCGTTGACGGTCGTCGGTGAGGGGACCAGCGAGACAAAACGCCATCACGGAGTCGGAAGGACAGTCAGTTGGACACCACCGGTCAGCGCCCACCAGGCGAACAGACCGACACGGCGGCCGGGAAGGGCACCGAGCGAGGGCTGACAGCCAGGCTGGTGGCCCGCGGTTTCCTGCCCGACACGAGCGCCAAACGCGCCTTCGCCGCCGCGACCTTCATCAACCAGATCGGCAAGGGCCTCTTCATCTCCGGGGCCGCGTTGTTCTTCACCCGCTCCGTGGGGCTTCCGGTCGCGCAGGTCGGATTCGCCTTGGGCGCCGCCGCCCTGATCGGACTCGCCGCCGGCGTCCCCGTGGGCCACCTGGCCGACCGGCAAGGCCCGCGCGAGGTCTTCCGGCTCGCGGTCATCGTGCAGGCCTTCGCCGTGGCGGGACTGGTGTTCGTGCACTCCTTCCCCTTGCTGATCGCGTGCCTGTGCGTGGCCGAGTTCGCCGTCTCGGCCGGCACGGCCGCCCGCGGCCCGCTGACCCGCGCCCTGGGCGCCCCGAATCCCACCCGCTACCGCTCCTACCTGCGTGCCCTCAACAACATCGCCGCCGGCGCCGGAGCCCTCGCGGCCGGCGTCGTCGTCCAGTTGGACACCAGGACCGCGTACGTGTGCCTCATTCTCGGCACCGCCGTCACGTTCCTCGTCTCCGCGGCCGTCGTCTCCCGCATTCCGTCCGTGCCGCCGGTGGACGTCCCGGCGCAGGGCGGCCGCTGGCCGGCCCTGAGGGACAGGCCGTACGTGGCGCTCACGGCCCTGGACGGCATCATGTCCATCCAGAACCAGGTGCTGATGTTCGCCCTGCCGCTGTGGATCATCGGGCACACTGATGCGCCGCGGTGGTTCGTCGGCGCGAGCGTGGCGGTCAACGCCGCCCTCGTGGTCTGCCTTCAGGTGCGGGTCAGCCGCGGCGTCCACGACAACGCGTCGGCCGGCCGCACAGCGCGCCGCGCGGGGGCGGCGTTCCTCCTCTCCACTGCCCTCATCGCGGTGGCGGGCGGCGCGCCCGGATGGGTCGCCGTGGTCGTCGTCCTGATCGGCGTGATCGCCCTCACCATAGGTGAACTGCTGTACACAGCCGCCTCGTTCGAGCTGTCCTTCGGCCTCGCCCCCGAGCACGCACAGGGCCAGTACTCGGGCCTGTTCGCCATCGGCCAGGGCCTGTCCAACGCGATCGGCCCGCCGGTGCTCGGCCTGGTCTGCATAGGCTGGGGCGAGCCGGGCTGGCTCGCGATGGGAGCTCTCTTCCTCGTCGCCGGCCAGGTCATACCGCTCGTCGTGAGGTGGTCCGACCGCACGCGCGCACACAGCCCGGGCTAGTCAGGGCCGGGGGGTGCCGTTCGGGTCGGCGGGCGGCACGCGGCGGCGACGAGGCTGTGATCCGGGTGGCTCATGCGAAGGTCACCTCGGCGTCGGCGTGCCGGGTCTCGCGGTGGGTGGCGATGCGCAGTTCGGCCTGCCCGTGCGAGGGGGTGCCGTCGGCCAGGATGTGCTCGCCGGCGAACACCGGCCGGTGCAGCCGGTAGGACAGCGAGCGTACCTGCCGCTCGGGAGCGTTCCTGCGTACCAGTTCCGCCATCAGGAGGGCCAGCAAGGGGCCGTGCACGACCAGGCCGGGGTAGCGCTCCACGTCACGGACGTACGGGGTGTCGTAGTGGATGCGGTGGGCGTTGGCGGTCAGGGCGCTGAAGCGGAAGAGCAGGGTCTCGTCGGGTCGCAGACGCAGCTGCCACGGTCCCTGCGCCATCGGCACGGTGGTGCCGTCCAGCGTGGCCGGGTGGTGCCGGGGTGCGGAGCTGTCGCCCGACCGGTAGACGATGTCCTGTTCCTCGACGAGGCACGTGCGCCCGTTCTGCCGGAACTCCCGGCGCTCGGTGACGAACAGCAGCTCGCCGCTGCGGCCCTGTTTGGCGGTGACGGCGGCCAGGCTGCTGACGCGCTCGGCCGGTTCGCCGAGACACAAGGGCTCGCTGATGGTGCAGCGCCCGCCGGCGAACATGCGCCGCCGGTCGGGGATGGGCGGCAGGAAACGGGCGCCGCGCGGGTGGCCGTCGGGGCCCAGGGCCTGCTGGGGAGCCCAGTGGAGGAAGTAGAGCCACTGCCACAGCGGCGGCAGGGGGCCGCCGGATGCGGCGGCGGAGCCCGGGAGGTCGAGCAGGGCCGACAGAGCCGCTGCCGGGGCGGGCGGGAGGGCGTCCTCGTCGGTGACCGGTTCGGGGCGCCATGACTCGACGTAGGAGGCAAGAGGGACGGGCATGTCGTGTCCTCGCGGGGATCAGGTCGGCCGGGTGCGGGACGGTTCGCGTACGACAAGGGTGGCCGGGAAGGTCAGCTCGTCGCACCCGGTGACGTGAGGAAGGCCGAGACCAGCGCGCTCGCTTCGGCCCGGCATTCCTCGAAGTACGCGTGTCGGGCTTCGGGGAAGAGGTGGGTTCGGGTGTCGGGGATGCGGGCGGCGAGCAGGGCGAGGTTGTCCGGCGGGGTCATCCGGTCCTGGCCGCCGTGGAGGATCAGCGTCGGCGCGGTGATGCCGGGCAGGGCGTCCCACGCGTCATGCCGGTTGCTGGCCAGCAGGTGGCCGCGCCGGGCGTGCGGGGGCGCGCCGGGGTCGCCGAGGGTGTTGTAGGGGCCGGGGTGGGCGGTGCGCCAGGACGGCGAGTACATGAGGTCGGTCAGCGCCTCGCGCGCGGCTCGCGGATCCGGCTGGGCCAGGGCGCGCCGCACCGAGGCGTCCCGTTCCACTCCGTGCCGGCCGCCGGGACTGGTGCAGCCGAGGACGAGACGGCGGACGCGTTCCGGGTGCCGGGCGGCCACCCATTGCGCGACGCGTCCGCCCATGGAGGTGCCGTAGACGTCGGCGCGGTCGATGCCCAGTGCGTCGAGGACGGCGATCACGTCATCGGCGAACTGCTCGGTGGAGTAGCCGGTTTCGGGCTTGTCGCTGGCTCCGGTGCCTCGATAGTCCATGGTGATGGTGCGGTGCGTGCCGTGGAAGTCCTCGCGTATGCCGTCCCACCAGTGGTGGTTGTTGGCCTGCCCGGCGAGGAGCACGAGCGGAGCGCCGTCTCCGCTGCGCTGATGGGCGAGTGCCGTGCCGTCCTGGGCGCGGGCGAAGGCGTGGGGCAGGCGTTCGGTGCCGGTCATGTCGTCTCTCCGGTCGTACTGATGTGGTGGCCGATCACTCGGTCTCGGCGGTGCTGCCGGCTCCCGGGAGCTGGGCGGAGAGCCATCTGCCATGGGCCACCGCCGAGTGGATCCGTCGCACCAGCTCATGGGCGACGACCTCGACGGCGGGTGGTGTCCGGCCGTATCTGGGGGTGGCCAGAACCACCGAGCGCCACACGTCGGGATCGGTGAGCGGCGCGGCGCTGAGCGCGCCGCTCGTGAGGTCCTGGGCGATGCCGACGCCTGGCAGGACGGTCCAGCCGTGCCCCGCCAGGACGAGTTGCTTCTGGACGGGCATGGAGTTGGTCTGGACGGCGATGCGCGGCTCGGCCCCGGCGCGGCTCGCCGCCGCGTCGATCAGGGCACGCAGCGCGTGACCGGAGGCCGGCATGACGAGGGGACGGCCGGCGGCCTCGGCGAACGGGACCGGCCGGTCCGGCCGCAACCCGGCCGACACGGGAGCGACCACCCACAGCCGTTCGCGCACCAGCGGGCGGGCGTTCAGCGAGGGCGTGTTGTCCAGGTTGTACAGCAGGCTCAGGTCCAGGTCGCCGTCGTCGAGCCACTGCTGGAGATGCCCCGAATAGGCCGTCATCAGCCGCAGTTCGATGCCCGGGTGGTCGCGGGCCACGGCGGTCACGAGCGCTTCGGCCAGCAGGCCGGCGGTGCTCTCCAGCAGGCCGACCGTGACGATGCCGGTCACCGCGCCGGGATGGGGCCGCACCTCGGCGCGGGCCCGCTCCAGCTCGTTCAGGGCGCGCCGGGCACGGTCCACCATGATCGCTCCGGCGTCTGTCGGGCGCATGCCCTGACGGGTGCGCTCGAACAGGAGCACGCCGAGTTCCTCCTCCAGGGTGCGGATCTGCCGGGTCACCGCGGGCTGCACCAGATGCAGCAGCTCCGCGGCACGCGTGACGCTGCCGACCTCGGCCACCGTGACGAGCGCCTTGAGCTGTCTGACGTCCACGGTCACCCCTCCGGTGCCATCCGCACTCGGCATCGAGCCATCATGGCTTGACATTGCACTCACGGTGACATGAGTGTTCATGATGGTACTCCCGGCTCGGGTCCCGAAACCCTTGGAGGCCACCGCATGGCCGCGTCCTTCGAAGACCTGCTCCAGCGCGCCGTCGAGGTGACCCGGTTCGAGGCGTTCGCCGAGCGGACGAGCCGGCCCGCGCACCCGTCCTCCCCGCACGTATCCGGCCGACGGTCCGCCCCAAGGAGCATCACAGCATGAGCATTCTCGACATCCTGTCCGAGGACGAGCGGTTCGTCGTCAGGACGGTACGCGACTTCGTGAACGAGCAGGTGAAGCCGGTCGTCCGGGAGTTGGAGCACACGAACACCTATCCCGAAGCCCTGATCGAGCAGATGAAGCGACTCGGCGTCTTCGGTCTCGCCGTCCCCGAGGAATACGGCGGCACACCCGTCTCCACCCCCTGCTACGTCCTGGTCACCGAGGAACTGGCGCGAGGCTGGATGAGCCTGGCCGGCGCGATGGGCGGCCACACCGTGGTCGCCAAGCTGCTGCTGCACTTCGGTACCGAGGAGCAGAAACGCCACTATCTGCCGAAGATGGCCACGGGTGCCATCCGGGCGACCATGGCCCTGACCGAGCCGGGTGGCGGCTCGGATCTCCAGGCGATGCGTACGGTGGCCCGCAGGGACGCCGACGGCGGATACGTGGTGAACGGTGCGAAGACGTGGATCACCAACTCCCGCCGCTCCCAGCTGATCGCTCTGCTGTGCAAGACGGACCCGCAGGCGAGCCCGGCGCACAAGGGGATGTCCATCCTGCTGGTCGAGCACGGCCCGGGACTGACGGTCTCCCGGGACCTGCCCAAGCTGGGGTACAAGGGCGTGGAGAGCTGCGAGTTGTCCTTCGAGGACTACCGGGCCCCGGCCGACGCGGTGCTGGGCGGAGCCGAGGGCAAGGGCTTCGCGCAGATGATGAAGGGCTTGGAGACCGGGCGGCTACAGGTCGCCGCCCGCGCCCTCGGCGTCGGCCGCGCGGCCCTGGAGGACGCGCTCGCCTACGCGCAGGAGCGCGAGTCGTTCGGCCGGCCGATCTGGCGGCACCAGTCGATCGGCAACTACCTCGCCGACATGGCGACCTCCCTGACGGCCGCTCGCCAGCTGACCCTGTACGCGGCACGTGAGGCCGAGGCCGGTCGCCGGGTGGACATGGAGGCCGGGATGGCCAAGCTGTTCGCCTCCGAGACGGCCATGCAGATCGCCCTCAACGCCGTCCGTATCCACGGGGGTTACGGCTACTCGACCGAGTTCGACGTCGAACGCTACTTCCGTGACGCGCCGCTGATGATCGTCGGCGAGGGCACCAACGAGATCCAGCGGAACGTGATCGCGAGCCAGCTGGTCCAGCGAGGAGGACTCGACGCGTGAAGACCGTCGTCCGCGTGAAGCACGTGCCCGACCCCACCGGCGGTCGCCGTTGCGCCGATGACCGGACCGTCCGGCGCGACGGCATGGACGGCGCAGGGGCGAGCCGGTCCCGGCCGACCGGCACACGCCCCCGCTGACGCGGCGGACTCCGTCCACCACCCGGTGGACCCCAGGTTCAACCAGTCGCCGCTGTCGGCGTCGTACCCCCCGCCAAGAGCATGGTCGGCATGAGGAATCTCCCTGTGCGTATGGCTGGTTGGAGTGCGGCGCACCCCTGGCGGGGTATCGCCGGCTGGCTGGTGTTCGTCGTGTTGTGTCTCGGGGTCGGGATGTCCGTCGGCACGAACGCGGCGACCAGCGCGGACTTCCGTATCGGCGAGGCGGGGCGTGGTGAGGCGATCGCCGCCGAGGGCGGGTTGCAGCAGCGGCCCGTCGAACACGTCCTGATCACCGCCAACCCCGGCGGCGGGCGGCTCGACACCGCTGACGCCGACGCGGCCGCCGCCGACGTGACCGCCCTGATGCGGGGGCTGCCCGAGGTCCGTTCCGTCGCGAAGCCGGTGCATGACGCGCGGCACACCGCCGTACGGGTCACCGTCACCCTCGACGGCCCGGAGCTGGAAGGCAAGAAGCACGTCGAGCCGCTGCTCGCGCGGACCGCCGCCGTGCAGCGGGCCCACCCCGGGCTGCGGATCGAGGAGACCGGATCGCCCTCCATCAGCAAGGGCGTCGAGAAGCTGCGCGGCGACGACCTCTCGCGCACCGAGGTCATCTCCCTGCCGGTCACGCTGATCACCCTGCTGCTGGTCTTCGGCTCCATCGCCATGGCCCTCGTACCGCTGCTGCTCGCACTGTCCTCGATCGTGGCGGCCGTGGGGCTGTCCATGGTGGCCTCGCACGTCTTCCCCGACGCGGGCGTCGGCACCAACGTCATCCTGCTCATCGGTCTGGCCGTCGGCGTCGACTACACCCTCTTCTACCTCAAGCGGGAACGGGAGGAACGCGCCCTCAGCGGTGGCCGGCTGAGCCCGCGGTCCGTCGTGGAGATCGCCGCCGCCACCTCCGGCCGTGCCGTCGTCCTCTCCGGGCTCGCCGTCGCCGTCTCCAGCGCCACCCTCTACCTCGCCGACGACGTCATCTTCTCCTCCATCGCCACCGGCGCCATCCTCGTCACCCTCGTCGCCGTCGTCAGCTCCCTGACCGTCCTGCCCGCGCTGCTCGCCAAGATGGGCATGCGGGCGGAGCGCCGGGCCGGGCGCCGGGCCGGCGCTCCGCCCGCATGCCCATCTTGCACGCGCTGCTTTCGTCTCCCTGGCCACCATCAAGGCCATCGAACGCGG
>NZ_JACBWZ010000200.1 GCF_013870595.1 Streptomyces sp. WELS2
CGGCGGCGTGCACCACCGCGTCCACCCAGCCCTCCACGAGCGCCAGGGCGGTCTCCAGACGGGCCAGGGCCGCCTTCTGCTCGGGCGTGTCCTCCGGCTGGAACATGCCCTGCTGGAGCGCGTCCTGCAGCTGCTCCGGGTTCTGCGGGTCGAACTGGCCGACCACGTCCTCCAGCTTCGCCGTGTCGACCTTGATGCCGCGCGCATAGCCGTCGACCGCGCCGAACAGGTGCGAGCGCAGCCACGGCACGTGTGCGAACAGCCGCTGGTGGGCGGCCTCGCGCAGGGCGAGATACAGCCGCACCTCCTCCTGCGGCACGCCCAGGTCCTTGCCGAACGCCTCCACGTTGGCCGGGAGCAGGGCGGCCTTGCGGGCCGGGCCCAGCGGCAGGCCGATGTCGGTGGAGCCGACGACCTCGCCCGCGAGCACGCCCACGGCCTGCCCGATCTGCGTGCCGAACATGGCGCCGCCCATCGACCGCATCATGCCGATCAGCGGGCCCGCCATGGCCTGCATCTCCTCCGGCAGCACGTCGCCCATCGCCGCGCCGACCCGCTCGGCGACCGGGTCGACCAGTTCCTGCCAGGCGGGCAGGGTCGCCTCGACCCACTCCGCCCGCGACCAGGCCACCGCCGAGGCGGAACCCGACGGCAGGGACGTGGCGTCGTCCAGCCACAGGTCGGCCAGGCGGACGGCCTCCTCCACGGCCCGGCGCTCGGCCGCGCCGACGCTGGCGTCCTTCGTGCCGTTCGGCGCGCCCTGGGCGACCGTCTGGCGGGCGATCTGCTTGGCCATGTCCCAGTTCACCGGCCCGCCCTCGTACGAGAGCATCTGGCCGAGCTGCTGGAAGGCCGCGCCCAGGTCGCTGGGGTTCAGGGAGCCGAACATGGCTGCGAACGGGTTGTCTGCGCCGGGGCCGCCAAAGCCGCCGGCTCCGGGCAGGCCGCCGAAACCGAACGGATTGGCCGGTCCCTGCCCACCACCGCTCTGCTGGTCCTTCTTCTTGCCCTCGTCGCCGTCCTCCGGCTCCTCCGGCGGAAGGCCGAAACCGAATGGGGTGTCACTCACGGGATTCCTCGGCTGGTAAGGCCACCGGTTCTTCCGGCGGCGCGGCTGCCCGACAACACCACCCAGCGTAGACACCCGGACCCGATCGGGCCTCGGTGCTTCGCCTGCGGAAGGCCTGCGGCAGGATGGATGCACCTGGTACGTACGCGTCACTCGCGCGCGTACTGAAGACAACCGCTGGAGACGCCCGGTGAGTTCCCCAGATCCGCAGGTTCGCGCAGCGCGAAACCGTTCAACCTCCTCCGCCGTGCGCGGACCCGTCGTCGCGGTGACCGGCGCGGCCGGCGGGGTCGGCGCCCTGCTCACCGAGCGGCTCGCGGCCTCCGACGAGATCAAGGAGGTCGTCGCCATCGACGAGCGGCGCGGCGAGTGCGCCGAGGCCCGGTGGCACGTCCTCGACGTGCGCGACCCGGCGATCGCGGACAAGCTGCGCGGCACCGACGTGGTCGTCCACCTCGCCCTCGACCTCGACCTGGAGACCGACCCGGCGGCGCGCACGGCCTACAACGTGCGGGGCACTCAGACCGTGCTGACGGCCGCCGCGGCGGCCGGTGTGCACCGGGTGGTGCTGTGCACCTCGGCGATGGTCTACGGCGCGCTCCCGGACAACGAGCTGCCCCTGTCGGAGGAGGCCGAGCTGCGCGCCACCGCCGAGGCGACCGGGGTCGGGGACCTGCTGGAGATCGAGCGGCTGGCGCGGCGCGCCCCGCGCGCGCATCCGGGGCTGAACGTCACCGTGGTCCGGCCGGCCGTCCTGGTCGGCGGCACCGACACGGCGCTGACCAGGTACTTCGAGTCGCCGCGGCTGCTGGTCGTGGCCGGGTCTCGGCCCGCGTGGCAGTTCTGCCACGTCGAGGACCTGTGCAGCGCCCTGGAGTACGCCGTGCTGGAGAAGGTCGACGGGGAACTGGCGGTCGGCTGCGACGGGTGGCTGGAGCAGGAGGAGGTCGAGGAGCTCAGCGGGATCCGGCGCATGGAGCTGCCGTCGGCGGTCGCCCTCGGCGCGGCGGCCCGGCTGCACCGGATCGGGCTCACCCCCTCCCCGGCGGGGGACCTGGCGTACACGATGTACCCCTGGGTGGTCAGCGGCAGTCGGCTGCACGACGCCGGCTGGCGGCCGAAGTGGACCAACGAGGAGGTGCTGGCCGAGCTGCTGGAGGAGGTGTCCGGGCGGCGCACGGTCGCCGGGCGGCGGCTGGGGCGCAAGGACGCGACGGCGGCCGGGGCGGCGGGGGCGACGGTCGCCCTGCTGGGCGCGGCGGCCGTCGTACGGCGGGCCCGGAAGGCCCGGCGGAGGGTCTGAGGCGCGGTGGACGCGCCCCCGGTCGGCGAGGGCCGGTGGCGGGCCTCTGTAGGAGCCTCCAAACGCCTGCGCGCGCGTGCTGCCGAAAGTCGTATTCCCCGATGCCGGACCAGTGGGGCACGATGGGCGCATGGCACTCACGAACGACCACCCGGGTGAGCGGGCGGCCGACAACCCCGTCAAGCTGATCGCCGTCCGGGAGACACCGCTCTCCGTGGACGAGGTCTTCCGCGCCGTCGGGGACGCCGCGGCCGGGGGGATCGCGCTGTTCGTGGGCACCGTGCGCAACCACGACGGCGGTGCCGACGTGGACGCCCTCGGCTACTCCTGCCACCCGAGCGCCGAGGCCGAGATGCGGCGGATCGCCGAGAAGGTCGTCGCGGACCACCCCGTGCGGGCGCTGGCCGCCGTCCACCGGGTGGGTGACCTGCGGGTCGGGGACCTCGCCGTCGTCGTCGCCGTGGCCTGCCCGCACCGCGCGGAGGCCTTCGACGCCTGCCGCAAGCTGATCGACGACCTCAAGCACGAGGTGCCCATCTGGAAGCACCAGAAGTTCTCGGACGGCACCGAGGAGTGGGTGGGGGCCTGCTGACATTCGGAGTGTCTCTGCGCGGGGCACCCCCTTCACGCGCGACACACCGCCCTCTCCGCTTGCGTAACCGGCACCCTCGCGTGAGCGTTGTCCCTGCGGATGGTTAATCTGCTGATCAGTCAGTTGCGGACGCTCATGGCGTAGGAGGTCGGCATGGGGGTGCTTGTCTGGCTGCTGATTCCGCTGGTGGCCGCGGTCGGTGGCGGACTGTGGGGCAGTTGGGCCAACCGGACCCGCAAGGTGCGCGGCGACGGCCCCGAGCTGGACGGATACGCCCGGTTCCGCGAGGCCATGGAGAAGCCCCGGCCGGGCGCGCGCGGCGCCTGAGGGGGGTGCCCTGACGGCGCGCCGACAGCGTCGTCCCGTACTGTCGAGGCATGCCACGCCGCACCGTGACGATGCTCGCCTCGACCCTGATGCTGATCGCGCTCCTGTGCGCGGGAGTGCTCATCCCCGTGCCGTACGCGGAGATGTCCCCCGGCCCGACCGTGAACACGCTCGGGCAGCACGACGGCGAGCCGGTGCTGCAGATCTCCGGGCACAAGACGTACCCGGCCGACGGCCACCTGAACATGACCACCGTCCGGGTCACGGGCGCCGACTACCGGATGAACCTCGTCGAGGCCGTCTACGGCTGGCTGGCCCACGACAGCAAGATCGTGCCGCACGACACGCTCTACCCGGACGGCAAGACGGAGCAGCAGTCCAGCCAGGAGAACGCCGAGGAGTTCAGCCAGTCCCAGGAGAGCGCCAAGGTCGCCGCCCTGAAGGAACTGCACATCCCGGTGAGGTCCTGGGTGATCGTCTCCACGGTCGTCAAGGGCTCCCCGGCCGAGGGCCGGCTGCACGCGGGCGATGTGATCAAGGCCGTCGACGGAACGCCGGTCAAGCAGCCGGCCGACGTCGCCAAGCTGGTGACCAAGCACAAGCCCGGTCAGGACGCCGTCTTCACGATCGTCCCCGCCAAGGACCAGGCGGCCGCCGAGAAGGCCCACAAGGACGCGACCGGCACGCGGAACGTCACGATCAGGACCCGGGCCGCCGACGACGGCGGTGCCAAGCGGGCGATCGTCGGCATCTCCGCCGGGACCGACCACTCCTTCCCGTTCACCATCGACATCAAGCTCGCCGATGTCGGCGGGCCCAGCGCCGGCCTGATGTTCGCGCTCGGCATCTACGACAAGCTCACCCCGGGCAGCCTCACCGGCGGCACGTTCGTCGCGGGCACCGGCACCATCGACGACAACGGCACGGTCGGCCCGATCGGCGGCATCGAGATGAAGACCGTCGGCGCGCGGGACAAGGGCGCCCGGTACTTCCTCACCCCGGCCGACAACTGCGCGGCGGCGGCCAAGGACACCCCGGACGGGCTCACCCTGGTCAAGGTCAAGACCATCGGTGACGCGCTCGGCGCGCTCGAGGACATCCGCGGTGGGAACGTCGCCGCCCTGCCGAAGTGCACCGCCAAGGGCTGAGCGGCCGGGCCGAGGCCGGGAGCGCCCCATGGAGGGGGCGCTCCCACCGCCGTACCAGGACGCCGTGCGAAGGCGTCGTACCGCGTCGGACGGATCAGTCCGCGAACGTGGCCGCCAGCGCGTCGGCCAGGCCCGGCACCAGGTCGGGGCCGGTCAGGACCTCCGTCGGGGTGTCCTTCTCGCGCAGCCGCAGCGCCGACTCGCGGCTGCCGTCCCGCAGGACGGCCACCGTCATGCGGACCTCCTGGCGCTCGGGGTGCCGGGCGACCCACTCGGCCAGCCGGGCCTCGTCCAGGTCGGAGGGCACCTGGGCCTCGGCGGACGGCGGCAGCATCAGCCGCTCCACGGTGAGGGCGCAGCCGGTGACCGCGTCGGGCCAGGCGATGGTGGCGAGGAACTCGTCCAGCGGCTTGCCGGACGGGACCTCGTCCTGCTCGATCGGGGTGAGACCGGCGGTCTCGGACTCGTCCTCGAGGCCCAGCTGGGCCGCGAGCGAAGGTTCCTGAGCCCGCAGCCGTGCGGTGTCTACAAGGGCGAAGAGGCGAGCGGGCCGGTCCCAGCCGAGGCCGGAGACGTACTCGTCGATCTCGAGTACGGCCCGGGTGAGCGGGCTCGCTGCCATGGGAGTGTTGGACATGGTCACAATCCTGCCTCGTTCCCGGCCGGAATCGGGAACCGAGTAAACGGTGAGTAAGTTGCATAGGTGTGGGCCCGCGAACACGGGGGGCCACGGTGGGCCCGCGAACCCGAGGGCCTGACGGAACGACAGCGAACTTCGAGGGGCGCACCTTGGCTTTCCAGATGCCGGACCGCGGCGGAGGCCCGACGGGGCCACGGATCAGGGCGGGCCGCCCCTCCCGGAAGGTGCGGGCCCTGCTCGTGACCTTGGGAGTCCTCGCCGCCCTGGGCATGGTGTTCACCATGTTCGCGGGCTTCTGGACGGACTGGCTCTGGTACCGGTCGGTGCACTACCCGTCCGTGTTCACCACCACCCTGTCCACGAAGATCGGGCTCTTCTTCGTCTTCGGCCTGCTGATGGCGGCCGTGGTCGGCCTCAACATCTGGCTCGCGCACCGGCTGCGGCCCCCGCTCAGCGCCATGTCCATGGAGCAGCAGAGCCTGGACCGCTACCGGCTGGGCATCGCGCCGTACAAGAAGTGGCTGCTGCTCGTCGTCACCTGCCTGGTCGGGCTGATCGCGGGCGCCTCGGCGGCGGGCCAGTGGCGGACCTGGCTGATGTGGGTGAACGGCGTGCCCTTCCACCAGAAGGACCCGCAGTTCCACCTCGACGTCTCCTTCTACGCCTTCGACCTGCCCTGGTACCGGTTCCTGCTGGGCTTCGGCTTCGCCGCCACCATCCTGTGCCTGATCGCCGCCGCGCTCACCCACTACCTGTACGGCGGGCTGCGCGTCACCAGCCCGGGCGCCCGGGCCACCGCCGCCGCGACCGGCCACCTGTCGGTGCTGCTCGGCATCTTCGTCGCCCTGAAGGCGGTCGCCTACTGGCTCGACCGGTACGGCCTCGCGGTCAAGTCCAGCGACTTCAAGGCCACCGACAACTGGACCGGCCTGCGCTACGTCGACGCCAACGCCTACCTGCCGGCCAAGACCATCCTGTTCTGCATCGCCGTCATCTGCGCCCTGCTGTTCTTCGCCACGCTGTGGCGGCGCACCTGGCAGCTGCCCGTCATCGGCTTCGGCCTGATGGTGCTCTCGGCGATCCTGATCGGCGGCCTGTACCCGGCCATCGTGCAGAAGTTCCAGGTGCAGCCGAACGAACAGGCCAAGGAGGCGCCGTACGTCCAGAAGAACCTGAAGGCCACCCGCGAGGCCTACGGCATCGACGACACCAAGGTCACCGGGTACGACGGCGAGTCCAGGACCAAGGACAAGAGCACGCTGCGCGGTGACGCCGACGACGCGGCGAGCTTCCGGATCATCGACCCGAACATCGTCTCCCCGACGTTCCAGCAGCGCCAGGAGATGAAGAACTACTACGGCTTCCCGGACAACCTGGACGTCGACCGGTACCCCGGCAAGGACGGCAAGGAACAGGACACGGTCATCGGGCTGCGCGAGCTGGACCTGGCCGGCGTCCCGAAGCACAACTGGATCAACGACCACTTCCGCTACACGCACGGTTACGGCGTGGTCGCCGCCAAGGGCACCGAGGCCAAGGGCGGCGAGCCGGTGTTCACCGAGTACGACCTGCCGTCCAAGGGCGACCTCGGCAGCTACGAGCAGCGGATCTACTACGGCGAGAAGACCACCACCTACTCGATCGTCGGCGGTCCCCAGGAGGAGATCGACTACTCCGACAACGACGGTGAGAAGCCGACCAGCTACCGGGGCGGCAGCGGCGTCAACCTCGACAACCCGGTCAACCGGGCCGCGTACGCGCTGACCTTCAACGAGCCGCAGATCCTGTACTCCGGCGCGATCGGCAAGGGTTCGCGGATCCTGTACAACCGCACCCCCAAGGAGCGCGTGGAGGCGGTCGCCCCCTGGCTGACCATCGACGGCGACGCCTACCCGGCGGTCGTGGGCCACCGCATCCAGTGGATCGTCGACGCCTACACGACCACCAACGGCTACCCGTACTCCTCCCGTACGACCCTGGGCGACACGACGGCCGACTCGCTGACCGCGACGAACGACTCCCGCGCGGTGGTGGCCCAGCAGAACCAGGTCAACTACATCCGCAACTCGGTGAAGGCGACGGTCGACGCCTACACCGGCGAGGTCAAGCTGTACCAGTGGGACACCCGGGACCCGGTGCTGAAGACCTGGATGAAGGCGTTCCCGGACACGGTGCTTCCCAGGAGCGCGATCTCCGACGACCTGATGGACCATCTGCGCTATCCGCAGGACCTGTTCAAGGTGCAGCGCGAACTGCTCACCCGCTACCACGTGACGGACGCCGAGACCTACCTGACCGGCAGCGAGGTGTGGCAGGTGCCCGCCGACCCGACCAACAAGTCGGGCAACGCGGTGCCGCCGTACTACCTGAGCATGAAGATGCCGGACCAGAAGCGGCAGGCGTTCTCGCTGTCGACGACGTTCACGCCCAACGGGCGGGACAACCTGGCCGCGTTCATGACCGTCGACGCGGACGCCGGCAGCAAGGACTACGGCAGGATCAGAATCCTGAAACTGCCCACCAGGACCACGGTCGACGGCCCCAAACAGGTGCAGAGCAAGTTCAACTCGAACGAGAGGATCGCCTCCACGATCAAGCTCCTGCGGGGCGGCGACTCCGACATCGAGTACGGCAACCTGCTGACCGTGCCGCTGGACGGCGGACTGCTCTATGTGGAGCCCGTCTACGTCCGCGGCGGCGGACTCAAGCTGCCGCTGCTGCGCAAGGTCCTCGTCACCTACGGGAGCGACACCGCGTTCGAGAACACCCTCGGCGAGGCGCTCGACAAGATCTTCGGCGCCAGGGGCCCGGCCGCCAAGCCGCCGGGGTCCGGTACCGGCACCCCGCCCGACACCGGCAACCCGACGGTCAGGCAGGCGCTCCAGGACGCCCAGAAGGCCTTCGACGCCGGGCAGCGGGCGCTGAAGGACGGGCCGGACTGGGACGCGTACGCCAAGGCGCAGAAGCAACTCCAGGACGCGCTGAAGCAGGCCGAGAAGGCGCAGTCCGAGGCCGTCGGCGACAAGAACGGCGACAAGACCGGCGGCGAGACCGGCGGGAAGGACGGCGGGAAAAACCGCAGTTGATCAAGACCCCCTCCGCGCCGTGGTACGGTTGACACGCAACGGCGCGGGGTGGAGCAGCTCGGTAGCTCGCTGGGCTCATAACCCAGAGGTCGCAGGTTCAAATCCTGTCCCCGCTACTGCAGTCGAAGGCCCGGATCCGGAAAAGGGATCCGGGCCTTCGTGGTGTGCGAACTCATGTGCCGGGGAGAGGGACGGCCGCGCCGCCGTGGGGAGTTGGGGGGTGTGTGTTTGACTTGTCACTCTGTGGGCATGTCGACAAAACGCCGAAGTGACCTCACGGGCTGCTGCGGTATACCGGGTGTACCCAGGTTGCAGGTGGTGCGACGATGGACGTTATGGGGGAGAAGGCAACTCTGTTCGAGTCA
The DNA here is from genome assembly GCF_013870595.1 of Streptomyces sp. WELS2. Classification (GTDB taxonomy): domain Bacteria; phylum Actinomycetota; class Actinomycetes; order Streptomycetales; family Streptomycetaceae; genus Streptomyces. The sequence goes on from NZ_JACBWZ010000200.1 coordinate 8,531, forward strand.
GGGCGATTTGCGCAACCTTCCGGTACGGAGTCGGCCCGCGACGAGTTGGCGGACATGGGGGAGGCCGCCGAGGAGACGCGTCTCGCGCTCGCCGCGCAGAACGGGGACGCCGAGGCGGCCAGTGTCCTGGGGGCGATGCTGCTGCGCCGCGGCGAGCTGGACGCGGCCGAACCCCATCTGCGCGCGGCCACCGCGGCCGGTGACCGGGCCGCCGCCAACAACCTGGGCGTCCTGCTGCACCAGCGCGGTTACCCCGAGGAGGCGGCCGGCTGGTGGCGGATCGCCGCCGTGGCCGGCTCCGCCGCCGCTGCGCACGCCCTCGGCCGTTACCACCGCGAGCGCGGGGACGAGCCGGCCGCCGAGTACTGGCTGCGCCAGTCCGCCGAGCAGGGCCACGTCCTCGGCGCCTACGCCCTCGCCGACCTGCTGGAGCACCGCGGGGACGGCGT
>NZ_JACBWZ010000201.1 GCF_013870595.1 Streptomyces sp. WELS2
GCCGGTGGGGGAGTCGGTGCGGGGGATGCCGCCGGTGAACAGCGGCTGCGGCGCGGACCAGCCGTCGGGGTTGGTGGGGTCGCTCGACGTGCGGTAGCTGAAGGGCCACGGACCCCACTGGTAGGCCAGCACCCAGGTCTTCTTCGGCGCGAAGTAGAACAGCGTGGGCGCCACCGCCTTCTGGCTCATGCCGGTCTGGCGGGCCGAGGCCATGTCCGACCAGTTCGTGAAGGGGGCGAACGCCATCGAGCCGTACGACGATCCCGACGCGTTCGACGCGTAGACCAGGTGCTTGCCGTTGTACGTCACGGTGGTGAAGTCCTTCAGCGAGGTCCACCCGTTCGCCGGCTGCGCCAACGGACCCGTCGACGTCCACCGGTACGCCGACGGAAGAGCGCACGTACCGCCGCCCGCCGGCGCGGTCGACCTGAGGTTCCAGTGCTGGTGGGCACCGCCCTCGGAGTCCCGGATCTGGACGGGGGTGCCGTTGGCGGTCCGGCCGCCGGGGATCTCCAGCGCCCGGCCGTCGGCGACGTTGGTCAGCGTGTAGGTGCCGTCGCCGTTGCGCGTGGCCCGCCAGTGCTGGTTGGCGCCGCCGGTGGAGTCCCACACCTGCGCCCTCGTCCCGTTGCCGGTCCGGTTGCCCGGCTCTTCCAGTACCCGGCCGCTGGCGACGTTGGTCAGTGTGTAGGTGCCGTCGCCGTTGCGGGCGGCCCGCCACTGCTGGTTGGCGGCGCCGGCGGCGTCCCACACCTGGAGCGGAGTGCCGTTGCCGTTGTAGCCCGCGGGCTGGTCGAGAACGCGTCCGGAGGCCGCGTTGGAGAGCGTGTAGACGGCGCCGGAGGTGATGTCACCGCCCGGCGTGCCACCCCCCGCCGTGCCACCGCCGTTGCCGCCCAGGGCGGTGAGCACCGCACCGTAGGCGGGCTTCTTCCTGCCGCCGCCGTCGAACAGCAGCGGGTTCTCACCGGTGCGCCACGAGTCGCTGTCGCGGATGCCCCACACCGTGATGCCCGTGCAGCGGGCGACGTCCATGCAGGCCTTGACCGCGTTGGTGTACGCGCCGGCGGACGCCTGGGCGATGTCGAGCTCGGTGATCTGGACGTCCACGCCGAGCGCGGCGAAGCGGGACAGCGTGGTCCGGAAGCTCGCCGGCGGCCCGCCGGCGCCGAAGTGGCTCTGGAAGCCGACGCAGTCGATGGGCACGCCGCGGGACTTGAAGTCCTTGACCATCCGGTAGACGCCCTGGGTCTTGGCGTCGGACCAGTTCTCGATGTTGTAGTCGTTGTAGCAGAGCTTGGCCGCGGGGTCGGCCTTCCGGGCGGTGCGGAAGGCCTCCTCGATGAAGCCGTCGCCCAGGACCTTCTGGAACACGAAGTCGCGGTGCCGGCCGCTGCCGTCTTCGAAGGCCTCGTTGACCACGTCCCAGGCGTAGATCTTGCCCTTGTAGTGGCTCATCTCCTGGGTGATGTGGTTGTTCATCACCGATCGCAGCGTGCCGGCGTCGTTGATGGACTTCACCCAGTCGGGCAGCTGCTTGTACCACACCAGGGTGTGGCCGCGCAGCCGCTGGCCGTGCGCGGAGGCGTGGCTGACGATCGAGTCGGCCGGGCCGAAGCGAAAGTTGCCCCGGGAGGGTTCGACGGTGTCCCACTTCATCTCGTTCTCCGGGGTGACCATGCCGAATTCCCGGTCGAGAACGGTGGAGTACGTCGAGTCGCCGAGCCTGCCCGAGGCCACTGCCGTGCCGAAATAGCGGCCGCTGCCCGCCATTCGTCGGGCATGTCCACCGCCGAACAGCGCACCATCGTGCCGGTCCCCGCCGGGTGGCGCCGGATGTCCCGTACGAACCGCTCGACCGCCTCGATGCCTTCACTGCGCCCGAGTGGTCCCCAGAACACCACGTCCGGGGTCAGGGCCTGGGAGAGCAGGGCCGTCACATAGTTGTCGTCCGAGGCGTTGAACGCGGAGATGAACGTGTCGATCGCGGACCGCGCGGTCTCTTCCTGCATGCACCAGTAATACCAGCCGCCGTTCGTGGAGCGCCCGTTCCCCCGGCCGGGGCCTCAACTCCGCAGCGCGACGAGCCCCGCCGCCGTCTCCGTGAACCCGCAGGCGTCCAGGAGGAAGGCGTGGGCCCCGCCGTCCCAGGCGACGTTCACGAAGTCGTAAGTGATCGTCACGCCGCCGCATCGTACCCACCGGACCGGCCCGTCACCACGTGCCGGGCACCGGTCACAGGCCCATGACGTCGAACAGGAGGGACGGGTCCGGCTCCGCCGCCCGGTCCAGGGTCTGCTCGGCCCAGATGACCTTCCCCCGCGGCGCGTAACGGGTCCCCCACAGGTCCGCGAACTGGGAGACGAGGAACAGCCCCCGGCCGCCTTCGTCCGTGCTGGCCGCGCGCCGCAGCCGGGGCGAGGTGTTGCTGCCGTCCGACACCTCGCAGACCAGGGTGCGGCCCAGCAGCAGCCTGACCCGCACGGGCGGGGCGCCGTAGCGGATCGCGTTGGTCAGCAGTTCGCTGAGGATGAGCTCGGTGGCGAACGCCGTCTCCTCCAGCCCCCAGTCGGCCAGCCGCCGGCTCACCTCGCCCCGTACCCGGGGCACCGCCGTCACATCGAACGGCACGTCCCAGGTCGCCACGCAGGACGGGCTGAGCCGCCGGGTCCGGGCGACCAGCAGGGCCACGTCGTCACTGGGGCGCTCGGGCAGCATCCGCTCCACCAGGGCGCGACAGGTCTCCTCCGGCGTCCGGTCCGCGTGCGCGATGGTCGAGGAGAGCAGCGCCAGGCCCTCGTCGACGTCCCGGCCCCGGCTCTCGATCAGACCGTCGGTGAACAGGACCAGCCGGCTGCCCTCGGGCAGCTCCAGCTCACCGGTCTCGAAGGGATGCCCGCCCACCCCGAGGGGCGGCGACAGGGGGAGGTCCGGGAAGGTCACCCGGCCCTCCGGATCCACCACGGCGGGCGCCAGATGCCCGGCGCGGGAGACGGCGCAGCGCCCGCAGACCGGGTCGTAGACGGCGTACAGGCAGGTGGCACCGGTGAGCGGCACATGGTCGTCGTCGGCGGTCGCGGTCTGTGTGTCCAGCCGGGTCACCATCTCGTCCAGGTGCCCGAGCAGCTCGTCGGGGGTGAGGTCCAGCGACGAGAAGTTCAGCACGGCCGTGCGCAGCCGCCCCATGGTCACCGCGGCCTGCATCCCGTGCCCCACGATGTCCCCGACGACGAGCGCCACCCGGAACCCGGGCAGGGGGATGACGTCGAACCAGTCGCCGCCCACGCCCGCGCGGGCCGGCAGATACCGCGAAGCGATCTCCAGCACGTCCTGCTCCGGCAGCCCCACCGGCAGCAGACTGCGCTGCAGCGTCACCGCCATCTCGTGCTCACGGGCGTAGCGGCGGGCGTTGTCGATGGCCACGGCGGCCCGGGCGACCAGCTCCTCGGCCACCGCGACGTCCTCCTCCTCGAACCGGGGAGAGCCCGCGCCGCGCCAGAAGTCGGCCATGCCGAGGGTCACCCCGCGGGCCCGCAGCGGCACCGTGATCAGCGAGTGGATGCCGTAGTCCAGCGCCCGCTCGGCCCCGCCGGCGTCCCGCGCCCGCCAGTCCTGGGCGGTGCGCAGGTCCGGCACCAGGACGGCCTTGCCCCGGCGCAGTGCCGCCGCCATCGGGGTGTCGGCCATCACGAACCGGATCACCTCGCCCACCGGCTGCAACGGGTGCCCGGTGTGCGTGGTGCGCAGCGCGGTACGGCGCATCTCGCGCACCGCGCTCGTGGGCTCCTCGCCGCGCAGCACCGAGTCCAGCAGCTCCACGGTGACGAAGTCGGCCATGCGCGGCACCGCCATCTCCGACAGCTCCTCGGCGGTGCGCCGCACGTCGAGCGTGGTGCCGATCCGCATGCCCGCCTCGTACAGGAACGACAGCCGGCCCCGCGCCAGCTCGGCCTGCCCGGACAGGGCCAGCAGCTCCGTGGTGTCACGGAAGGTGGCCACGAGCCCCGGAGCGCCGCCGTAGGGGGCGGTGGGCCGGATGTTCACCGCCAGCAGCCGGTCCCCGGCCTGGACGACCTCGTCGGACGCGGCCTCGCCCGCCTCCAGCAGCCGGGTCGGCCCCGGCCCCAGCCCCAGCTCCCGCACCCGGCGCCGGTCGGCGTCCCGGGGCAGGTCCAGCAGTCGGCGCGCCTCGTCGTTGGCGAGCAGCACCCGGCCGTCGCCGCCGAGGATCAGCACCCCCTCGCGCACGGCGTGCAGTACGGCGTCGTGGTGCTCGTACATCCGGGTCATCTCGGCCGGGCCGAGCCCATGGGTCTGCCGCAGCAGCCGGCGGCTGACCAGGGCGGCGCCACCGGTCGCCAAAACCAGGGCCCCGGCCGCCGTGCCGAGCAGCACCGGCAGCTGGCGGACGAGGACGCCGCCCACGTTCACGTACTCGATCCCCGCGGTGACGACGCCGACCACGCGCCGGCTCGGGTCGGTCACGGGGACGAGGGCGCGTACCGCGTCGGCCGGCCGGCCGTGGAAGGTCTCGGTGAACGTCTCTCCGAGGAGCGCCTGGCCGACTCCCTCGGCCTTGGTGCCGATCAGGGCGGGGTCCCGGTCGGTCAGCCGGACCCCGTGCTTGTCCAGGACGGAGACGAAGTCCACGCCGGATCCCTTGCGCACCTGTTCCGCCTCCGGCTGGAGCCTGGCCGTCGGATCCGGCGAGCGCAGTGCCTGTGCCGTCCCGGGGGCGTGGGCGAAGGCCTCGGCCACCGCCAGCGACCGGTCCATGGCGCTGCGCTCGGCGTCGTACTTCCCCTGCACCACCAGCGCCGCGGCCCCCACCGCGACCAGCATCAGCATGATCAGCGCCTGGAACAGGAAGACCTGCGCGGCGAGGGTGCGGACGCTCAGGGACGGCGAGATCCGGCGCCCGCGAAACGGCCACGGCACTCGCCGACGGGGCGGATCGGAGGCCCACCGGGTGCCGGGCGGCGGCGCCGCTTTCGCCCTTGGACGGCGGAAACGTCCGCTCATCTCCCTTTTCTAGCACTGTGGCTCGGGGAGCGGCGACCGCTGTGCGCCGGCCGCGCGGGATGTCGTGACACCGGCGTGGGCCGGGCGGGTGAGGGGGCCGCCGGGCCGGGGCTGCTCCGGACGGATGGCGGCCGGCGCCCGTCCGCCGAGTGGAGGCCGGTCCCGGGCATGCTGGGTTTCGTACCGGCCGGGGCGGAAACATGCCGCTGAGCGGAGCAATCGCCGGTGCGCCGCGCACGGGCGCACCAGGCTGGGGACCTTGTCGTGCGCTGCTGTGACAGGAGTCCGTGTGCGAAGACCACGTATGCCGAAGCCTGGACATACCGGTCGGGAGCCGGAGGACGGCGCCGGTGCGCGGACGCGCTTGCCGGAGCGTCCAGGATGGCTGCGGTGGCTGCCGGTCCTGTACGTCGCCGCCGTCCTGCTGCTGGAGCCCGCGACCCCCGTCGACTGGCCGGTGAGCTTCGTGCTGATCGCCCTGCCCCTGGTGACCGCGTTCGCCTACGGTCCGGTGGTCGTCGCCGGTGCCACCGTGTTCGCCGCCGTCCTGGAGGGTGTCCTGGCCGGTACCCCGTGCTGTGCCGGCCGGCCCGTCGGCTATCTGTGGGACCGCTACTACGTGGCCTCCTACGTCTGCACGGCCCTGGTGGGCGTCCTCGGCGCCATCCTGGCCGCGCACCGCACACACCGCGAGCGCACCCTCGCCGACGTGCGCTTCGTGGCCGACATCGCCCAGCGGGTGCTGCTCCGGCCGGTTCCGCACCGGATCGGCGACCTCCTCCTGGACAGCCTCTACCTGTCCGCCGCGGCGGAGGCGCGCATCGGCGGGGATCTCTACGAGGCCGTCCCCACCCGGTACGGCACCCGGCTGCTCATCGGCGACGTACGGGGCAAGGGACTGCTCGCGGTGGAGACCGCCGCGGCCCTGCTCGGCGCGTTCCGCGAGGCGGCGCACGACGAACCCGCGCTGCCCGCCCTGGCCGACCGGGTGGAGACCAGCATGGACCGCAGGGCGGCCCTGCTGGGCGGGAACGAGGTGGGCGAGCGGTTCGTGACCGCCGTCTTCGTGGAGATCCCCGCCGGGCAGACGGTGCTGCGCGTGGTCAACTGCGGTCATCCGCCGCCCGTCCTCATCCGTTCCGGGGAGGTCCGCGAACTGGACAGCGGACGGTCGGCCCCGCCGCTCAACCTCGGGGTGCTGGCCGGGGAGCCCTACCACGTCGAGGAGTACGCCTTCCACCCCGGCGACCAGCTGCTGCTCTACACGGACGGCATCACCGAGACCCGCGACCGGGACGGCTCCTTCTACCCGCTCCTGCAGCGCCTGCGCTCCTGGCGCTCCCTCCCGCCCCAGAGGCTCCTGGAACAGCTCCACCACGACCTGCTGGCCTACAGCGGCGACCGCCTCCAGGACGACATCGCGGCGCTCGCGGTCTGCCTGCCCGCCGACGGCCCGGCCGGCCCCTGACGCGAGCGGCTGCGACGGCTGGGGAGCTGTTCGGAAGCGACGGAAGGGGGCGCGTGGCGAGGCGGTACCGCCGTACCGGCACGAGGTGCCGGCCGATGTGCTCGGGCTTACGCCCCTGTCGTGTCCGTGCGGTCCGCGGACGGGCGGGCGACGGCCCAGGCCGCCTCGATCATCCGGAAGATCTCGTCCAGCGCGGCCTCCGGGTCGGCCGCCTCCCGGGCCAGCGAATAGGCGTCGATCACGAACCTCGCGACGGTCCGGCACGCCGTCGTGGCCGGTGGCAGTCCGAGATCGGCGGCGATGGCCGCCGCCAGCGACTCCGCGTGGCGCAGCCGCATCGACTTCTCGTAGTCCAGCAGGGCCGGTGACGCGTCGATCATGCGCCAGACCGGGGCGGCGTCGTCCCCCGTGCAGTGGTGCACCAGGGCCTGGACCTCGCGGCGCAGCGCGGGGATGAGCGGATCGCCCGGCGCCCGGTCGGTGACCGCCTGGGTGAGGCGCCGCTCGAAGTCCTGGTCCTGGTCGAACACCAGGGCCTCTTTCGAGGGGAAGTGGGCGAAGAGCGTCGTCACGGCCACGTCGGCCTCCGCGGCCACGTCACGGATGCCCACCGCCTCGTACCCGCGCTCCATGAAGAGCCGCAGGGCGGCGTCGGCGATCTTCTGGCGGGTCGCGGCCTTCTTGCGTTCACGGCGTCCGATCGGCGCGGTCATGGCGCAACGCTACCAAATACGAAGGCGAAACGGTTACATAAAGCTAACCGTTAGTGCTACGGTCGGCGCCATGAGGAAAGTGAGCTTCGCCGAGTTCGGCGGTCCCGACGTCCTGCACCTCACGGATGCCGAGGAGCCCCACGCGGGCCCCGGCCGGATACGCGTCGCCGTGCGGGCGGCGGGCGTGAACCCCTTCGACTGGCGGCTCCGGGAAGGCCAGTTCCAGGGGACCCGCCCGATCGAGTTGCCTTCCGGGCTCGGCCTGGACGCCGCCGGAGTGGTGGACGAGGTCGGCGAGGGCGTCGAAGGGGTCGAGCCCGGCGACCGTGTGTTCGGCGAAGGGTCGAGCACCTACGCCGAGTTCGCCGTGCTGTGGGCCTGGGCCCGGATGCCCGAGGGACTGACGTTCGAGGAGGCGGCCGGATACCCGTCCGTGATGGAGACCGCGCTGCGCGTCATCGGCGAAACCGGTGTTCGCCCCGGCCAGACGCTGCTGGTCAGCGGCGCGTCCGGGGGAGTCGGATCGGCGGTGCTGCAGATCGCCCGCGACCGAGGCATCACCGTGATCGGCACGGCCGGGGCCGCCAACCAGGACTATCTGCGCGACCTGGGCGCCCTCGCCACGACGTACGGCGCGGGCTGGGTGGAGCGGGTGCGTCGACTCGGCCACGTCGACGCCGCTCTCGATCTGGCCGGCTCCGGCGTGATCCGCGAACTCGTCGAGCTCACCGGGGATCCACGCAAGGTGGTCTCCATCGCCGACCTCGGCGCGCAGGAGTTCGGTGTCCGGTTCTCCGGGGAGGCGGGCAGCATGCCGGACGCGCTCGCCGAGACCGTCCGTCTGCTCTCGCGCGGCAGGCTCCACATCCCGGTCGAGAGGGCCTACCCGCTCGCCGAGGCCGCGGCGGCACACATCGACAGCCGGGCCGGTCACACGCGCGGGCGCCGCGTCCTGATCGTCTGACGGCCGGCCGGCGCCGTCCGTGAGCGGACGCCGGCGAACGGGGGCCGGGCTCCGCGGAGTCCGGCCCCCGTTCGCGCGTAGCCGTTCGTGGAAGGCTCCCGTGTGCCCTGCCGGGAGGGCGGTCCGGTGCGGGCGCCGGTCAGAGGGCGGAGACGGTGCTCTCCACGATGTCGAGCAGCGCGTCCCTGTCCTTCTGGACGCGGGCGAGCACGCGCAGTCCGTAGTACGTGGTGAGAATCCGGCGGGCGAGCGCCCCGGCGTTCCGCTGCGCGGCGATCTCGCCGGAGCGCTGCCCCCGCGCGATGGTCTGGGTCAACGCCCGCTCCACCGTGGTGAAGTGCCGGCGGACCTCCTCGCGGACCTCGTCGTCCGAATCGGCTTTCTCCACCGACGCGTTGATGCTGAAACACCCGGAGGCCCCGGAGTCCGCCAGGTCGGTGTCGACGGCGTGGACCATCAGGTCCCGCAGCCGTTCCTTGACCGGGCCGGGCCGGTCGAGGAGCGCGGTCTGCTCGGCGGTGTGCGTGTCGTAGTAGTGGCGCAGGGCCCGCAGGTACAACTCCCGCTTGTCACCGAAGGTGTTGTACAGGCTCGACTGGCCGAGTCCGGTCGAGTCGGAGAGGTCACGGGTCGAGGTGGCCTCGTACCCCCGCCGCCAGAAGGTTTCCATGGCGGCGGTGAGGACGTGCGTCTCGTCGAACTTCCTGGGCCTGGCCATACCCGCATTCTACGTATTTTGGAGCGAGCGCACGGAAACCTGGGCCGCCGCCGCGACGGCCTCGCTCTCGATCGGCCGGCCGGG
>NZ_JACBWZ010000202.1 GCF_013870595.1 Streptomyces sp. WELS2
CGTGCCCCTTGGCCGGCTTCAGCAGCACCTTGTTCCCCCGGCGCACGGCCGGACCGCCTTCCACCACCCGCTCCCGCAGGTGCACCAGCACCTCGGGGATGTCGATGGCGACCGGGCACACCTCGTAGCAGGCCCCGCACAGCGACGAGGCGTACGGCAGAGAGGCGTCGATCCCGCTCGCCGTGCCCCGCAGCTGGGGGCTGAGGATGGCGCCGATGGGGCCCGGGTAGACCGAGCCGTAGGCGTGTCCGCCCGCCCGCTCGTACACCGGGCACACGTTCAGGCAGGCCGAGCAGCGGATGCAGCGCAGCGCCTGGCGGCCCACGGTGTCGGCGAGGGTGTCGGTGCGGCCGTTGTCCAGCAGCACCAGGTGGAAGTCGCGCGGGCCGTCCTCGTCGGTGGTGCCGGTCCACATGCTGGTGTACGGGTTCATGCGCTCGGCGGTCGAGGAGCGGGGCAGGGTCTGCAGGAAGACCTCCAGGTCCCGCCAGGTGGGCACGACCTTCTCGATGCCGACGACCGAGATCAGCGTCTCGGGCAGGGTCAGGCACATCCGGCCGTTGCCCTCGGACTCGACGACCACGAGCGTGCCGGTCTCGGCGACCATGAAGTTGGCGCCGGAGATGCCGACCTTCGCCCGCAGGAACTTCTCCCGCAGGTGCAGCCGGGCCGCCTCGGCCAGGTCGGCGGGCGTGTCCGTCAGGCCCTCGGGCGCCGGCCGGCCCCACTCGCCCATCTCCCGCGTGAAGATGTCCCGGATCTCCCCGCGGTTGCGGTGGATGGCGGGGACGAGGATGTGGGAGGGGCGGTCCTTGCCCAACTGCACGATCAGCTCGGCGAGATCGGTCTCGTAGGCGCGGATGCCCGCCGCCGCGAGGGCCTCGTTGAGCTCGATCTCCTGCGTGGCCATCGACTTGACCTTGACGACCTCCGACTCGCCGGTGGCCCTGACCAGTTCGGTGACGATCCGGTTGGCCTCCTCGGCGTCGGCCGCCCAGTGCACCGTGCCGCCGGCCGCGGTGACCGAGGCCTCCAACTGCTCCAGGTACCGGTCGAGATGGCGCAGGGTGTGGTCCTTGATCCGGCGGCCCGCCTCGCGCAGCCCGGCCCAGTCGGACAACTCGCCGACCGCCCGGGCCCGTTTGGCGCGGATGGTGTGCGTGGCGTGGCGCAGGTTGCCCCGCAGCGTGGGATTGCGGACGGCTTCCCGCGCGGCCTCCGGAAAGGCCGGCATGCCGACGAACGTACCGCTCATACCGCCGGTTCCTCCTCCGTGCTCGCCAGGATCTCCGCGATGTGCACCGGCCGCATGCCGCTGCCCAGCCGGCTCATCGTGCCGCCGATGTGCATCAGGCAGGAGCTGTCGGCCGCGCACAGCACCTCGGCGCCCGTCGACTCCGCGTCGCGCACCTTGTCCACGCCCATCGCCGCCGACACCGCGGCGTTCTTCACGGCGAACGTGCCGCCGAACCCGCAGCACTCCGCGGCCCCCGGCAGCTCGGCCAGCTCCAGCCCCTTCACCGCCTTCAGCAGCCGGCGCGGCCGGTCCCCGAGCCCGAGTCCGCGCAGCCCGTGACAGGTCGGGTGATAGGTGACCTTGTGCGGGTAATAGGCGCCCACGTCCGTCACCCCGAGCACATCCACCAGGAACTCCGTCAGCTCGTACGTCTTCGGCACCACCGGCGCCAGCGCCCGCGCGAGCCCGTCCCCGCGTCCCTCGGCCCGGGCCCGCTCGCCCAGCCGGGGATACAGCTCCCGCACCATCGCCCCGCACGATCCGGACGGGGTCACGATCGCCTCGTAGTCGCGGAAGACATCGGAGAAATGCCGGGCCAGCGGCTCGGTCTCATGGCGGTAGCCGGTGTTGTAGTGCGCCTGCCCGCAGCAGGTCTGGTCCATCGGGAAGTCGACGTCGACACCCAGTCTGGTCAGCAGCTTCACCACGGCCCGGCCGGTATCCGGATACAACGTGTCGTTGACACACGTCAGGAACAGGGCGACACGCATCGAGGCTCCTCGGTGTCGGTCGGCGGACGGGTGGCACGGATCATCGGATGACCGCAGGGTAGTCGGCGGGGTGCGGGCGCGGGAGAGCGCGGGTCACCGGGCGGCGAGCCGCGCCTCGGCCGCCCGCCACCGGCCGGTGTCGCCCCGGGGCGTGTACCGGGTGAGCGGCTGGGTACGGGTGAGCAGTCTGCGCAGCGCGGGCAGATCGCCGGCGAGTCCGTGCGCGCGGGCCTGCACCAGCACATTGCCCAGGGCCGCCGCCTCGGTCGCGCCCGCGACGACCGGCAGCCCGCAGGCGTCGGCCGTCAGCTGGCACAGCAGCGCGTTGCGGGTGCCGCCGCCCACGAGGTACACCACGTCCACCGGATGGTCGGCCAGCCGGGCCGCGTCCAGCACGGCCCGCCGGTGCGCGAGGGCCAGCGAGTCCAGAATGCACCGGGTCACCTCGGCCGGGGTGGCGGGCACCGGCTGCCCCGACGCCCGGCACGCCTCGGCGATCCGCTCCGGCATCCTCCCCGGCGCGAGGAAGGCAGCGTCCCCGGCGTCCACCACCGAACGCAGCGTGGGCACGGCCGCCGCCCGACGCAGCAGCAGCCCCAGGTCCGGCTCGCCCCAGGCCCGTACGCACTCCTGGAGCAGCCACAGCCCCATGATGTTGCGCAGATAGCGGACCGTGCCGTCCAGCCCCAGCTCGTTGGTGAAGTTGGCCGCCCGGCTCTCCTCGGTCAGCACCGGCGCGGACAGCTCCAGGCCGGCCAGGGACCAGGTGCCGGTGCAGATGTAGGCGAACCGCTCACCCGTCGCCGGGACCGCCACGACCGCCGACGCGGTGTCGTGCGAGCCGACCGCCGTCACCGGAACCGGGCCGCGCAGCCCGGTCTCCGCCAGCACCTCGGGCCGCAGCGTCCCGGCCGGATCGCCCGGCTGCCGCAGCGGCGCGAACAGACCGAGGTCGATGCCCAGCCGGCCGGCGACCCCGTGCGCCCAGGTCCGGGTACGCGGGTCGACGAGCTGGGTGGTGGAGGCGTTGGTCAGCTCGGTGCCCTGCTCGCCGGTGAGCCAGTACGTCAGCAGGTCCGGGACGAGCAGCGCCCGTGCCGCGAGCGCGAACCGGGCGGTCGAGCGGTCCGCCGTGAGCTGGTAGAGCGTGTTGAACGGCGCGTACTGGATGCCGGTCGCCGCGTACAGCTCCGCCGCCGGCACGGTCGCCCACACCTTCTCCGCGACCCCCTCGGTGCGGGCGTCGCGATAGTGGACCGGGTTGCCGAGCAGCGTCCCCTCGCCGTCCAGCAGGCCGTAGTCGACCGCCCAGCCGTCGACGCCGACGGAGGCGAGCCGGCCACCGCCGGCGGCGCCCGCCGCCCGCAGTCCGTCCAGGACACCGCCGTACAGCGCGAGGATGTCCCAGCGCAGCCCCTCCGGGAGCCGCACCGGCCGGTTCGGGAACCGGTGCGCCTCGGTCAGCTCCACCGAGTCGGGGCCCACCCGGCCCACCATGACCCGCCCGCTGGACGCGCCCAGGTCGACGGCCGCGTACGCCTTCACGCCCGCGCTCATCGCAGGAACGCGGCCGCCACACCCGCGTCGACCGGGATGTGCAGCCCGGTGGTGTGCGTGAGGTCCCCGCAGGTCAGCGCGAACACCGCGTTCGCCACGTGCTCGGGCAGCACCTCGCGCTTGAGCAGGGTGCGCTGCGCGTAGAACTCGCCCAGCTTCTCCTCCGGCACCCCGTACACCGCGGCCCGCCGAGCCCCCCAGCCCCCGGCGAAGATGCCGGAGCCGCGCACCACACCGTCCGGGTTGACGCCGTTCACCCGGATCCCGTGCTCGCCCAACTCGGCTGCGAGGAGCCGTACTTGGTGGGCCTGGTCGGCCTTGGTGGCGGAATAGGCGATGTTGTTCGGCCCGGCGAAGACGCCGTTCTTGGAGACGATGTACACGAGGTCGCCGCCCAGTCCCTGCGCCGTCATCACCCGGGCCGCCTCCCGGGACACCAGGAACGAGCCGCGGGCCATGATGTCGTGCTGGAGGTCCCAGTCCCGGGCGGTGGTCTCCAGCAGCGGCTTGGACACGGAGATCCCGGCGTTGTTGACGACCAGGTCGACCCCGCCGAACGCGAGCACCGCCGACCGGAACGCGGCGGTGATCTGCTCCTCGGAGGTGACGTCCACGGTGACGGCGACGGCCTGGTCCGGCCCGCCCAGCTCCTTCGCGACCCGCGCCGCTCCCTCGGCGTCCAGGTCGGCGACGACCACACACGCCCCCTCCGCCACCAGCCGGTGCGCGATGGCCTTGCCGATCCCGCTGCCCGCCCCCGTCACCAGCGCGACACGGGTGGCGAGCGGCTTGGGCGCGGGCATCCGCTCGAGCTTGGCCTGCTCCAGCGCCCAGTACTCGATGCGGAACTTCTCCGCCTCGTCGATCGGCGCGTACGACGAGACCGCCTCGGCGCCCCGCATCACGTTGATCGCGTTGACGTAGAACTCGCCGGCCACCCGGGCGGTCTGCTTGTCCTTGCCGAAGCTGAACATGCCGACACCCGGGATCAGCACGACGGCCGGATCGGCGCCGCGCATGGCGGGGGAGCCGGGCCGGGCGTGCCGCCGGTAGTAGGCGGCGTACTCCTCCCGGTAGGCGGCGTGCAGTTCCCTCAGCCGGGCGACGGCGTCCTCCAGTGGCGCGGCCGGCGGCAGGTCCAGTACCAGCGGCCGTACCTTGGTGCGCAGGAAGTGGTCCGGGCAGGAGGTGCCGAGGGCGGCCAGCCGGGGGTGCTCGGCGCGGGCCAGGAAGTCCAGGACCACCTCGGAGTCGTCGAAGTGCCCCACCTGCGGCCGGTCCCGCGACGCCAGGCCCCGGACGTACGGCGCGAGCGCGGCGGCCCGCTCCCGCCGCTCCGCATCGGGCAGCGCCTCGTACCCCGCGACGACCGGCCCGAACGGCTCCGCCCTGCCCCTCCGGGCGAGGAACGCCTCGGCGGTCCGGATGATGTACAGCGAGTTGCGCTCGCACTCCTCGGACGTCTCGCCCCAGGCGGTGATGCCGTGCCCGCCGAGGACGCAGCCGACGGCCCGCGGGTTCGCCCGCTTGATCCCGGCGATGTCCAGCCCGAGCTGGAACCCGGGCCGCCGCCACGGCACCCACACCACGCGGTCCCCGAAGCACTCGGCGGTCAGCTTCTCCCCGTCGGCCGCGCAGGCGAGCGCGATACCGGAGTCCGGGTGCAGATGGTCCACGTGCGGGGCGTCCACCAGGGCGTGCATGGCGGTGTCGATGGAGGGCGCGGCCCCGCCCCTGCCGTGCAGGCAGTAGTCGAACGCCCCGGCCATCTCGTCCTCGCGCTCCACCCCGGGGTACACCTCGGCCAGGGCCCGCAACCGGTCCAGCCGCAGCACGGCCAGCCCGGCCTCGGTGAGCGTGCCGAGGTCGCCGCCGGAGCCCTTGACCCACAGCAGCTCCACGTCACCCCCGGTCACGGGATCGGTGGCGGTGCCCTTCGCGGAGGCGTTGCCGCCGGCGTAGTTGGTGTTGCGGGGGTCGGAGCCGAGGCGGTGGGAGCGGGAGAGGAGAGCGGCGACCGAGGGGTGGGTGGTCATGGGGTACGGGTTCCTTTCCGGGAGGCGGGGGAAGGGGCAGGGTCCGGAGGGGGCGGGGAACCGCGTGACGAGCCGCGACGGCCCCGCACCCCGCGACGGCGCTCCGGCGGCGGACGCTTCACGCCCCCCAGCCGGCCTGCTCCCCGCCGACCCGCTCGGCGACGATCTTCTCGGCCCACCCGGACCGGGCGTACGCGGCCATCGGGTCGGGGTCCACCCCCATCTCCTCCCGGACCTCACGCAGCAACGGCCGCACATCGGTGTTGTACGCGTCCATCAGCACGGCGTTGGCCCCCAGCACGTCCCCCGACGCCTGCGCCTCGGCCAACGCGTCCCTGTCGACCGACAGCGCCTTGGCCGTGGCCTCCTGGACGTTCATCACGGAGCGGATGATCGCCGGGATCTTCGGTTCGATGTTGTGGCACTGGTCGAGCATGAACGCGACCTCGGAGGTGAACCCCCCGCCGCGCACCACCTCGTACATGATCCGGAACAGCTGGAAGGGGTCCGCCGCCCCCGCCATCAGGTCGTCGTCGGCGTAGAACCGCGAGTTGAAGTCGAACCCGCCGAGCTTGCCCGCCCGCAGCAGCGTGGCGACGATGAACTCGATGTTGGTGCCCGGCGCGTGGTGCCCGGTGTCCACCACCACCCGCGCCTTGTCGCCGAGTCCGAGGCAGTGGGCGTAGGCGGTCCCCCAGTCCGGCACGTCCGTGGTGTAGAACGCCGGCTCGAAGAGCTTGTACTCCAGCAGCATCCGCTGCCCCTCGCCGAGCCGCGCGTACACCTCGGCCAGCCCCTCGGCCAGCCGGTCCTGGCGGGCGCGCACATCGTCCTGCCCGGGGTAGTTGGTGCCGTCCGCGAACCACAGCTTCAGATCGCGGGACCCGGTGGCGTCCATGATGTCGACGCAGCGCAGCAGGTGGTCCACAGCCTTGCGCCGCACGGCCGCGTCCGGATGACAGACGCTGCCCAGCCTGTAGGCGTCGTCCTGGAAGGTGTTGGAGTTGACCGTGCCCAGCCGCACCCCCCGCTCCCCGGCGTACTCCGCGAGCGCGGTGTAGTCCTCCACGGTGTCCCAGGGGATGTGCAGGGCGACCGACGGCGCGACCCCGGTGAACTCGTGCACCCGCGCCGCGTCCTGGAGCTTCTCCCACGGCGAGCGCGGCACCCCGGCCTGCGTGAACACCTTGAACCGGGTGCCCGAGTTCCCGTACGCCCACGACGGCGTCTCGACGGCCTGGGTCTTGAGCGCGGCCTTCACCGCGGCGAGGTCGGTCACTTCAGGGCTCCTGTGGGTGTCGGGCGGGCGACGGACCGAGCGTATGAAACGATTCAGAATGGCAAGCTAGGGGCCACCACCAGGGGTGTCAAGCACTCCGGCGAACCCGGCCACCGCGATCGCGTTTCCTCCGCTGGCACTCGAAAGCTTTTCGATCCCGGCCCATTGACGTGGGCTGGTTACGGTGCCTACGGTCCCGGCAAGCCAGTTGAAACCTTTCACGACATCGTGGGCGGCCGAGCGGTCCCGCGCCGGTGCCGTCGAGGAGCCCCCATGACCCACCCGCCCGGCCCGGGACCGGTCCCGGTGCCGGTGCCGGCACCGAAGGGTGTCTTCGAGTCCTTCGGCGCCGTACGCGTCCCGCGCGACGTCTCCCCGGAGCCGCCGCCCGGCGAGGTGCGGGCGCCGGCCGGCGAGAACGGCGCGGGCAGGACGGCGCCGGTCAGGACCCTCGCCGGGGCGCACCGCCCGGACACCGGACAGGTGCTGCTCGACGGCGAACCCGTCGTCTTCCACGGCCCCGGCGACGCCCGGCGGTCCTTCCGGCAGACCCGGGGCCTGTTCCAGGAGCACCCCGGCCTGAAGGGGATCGCCTCCCCGGCCGCCGTCGGCATCAAGGCCGCCGCCCCCTGCCTGTCCGGGCCCACGTACAAGGGCAGGGTCCGGCTGACCGGCCCCGGCACCCAGGACGACCCGCACCGGTGCGTCGGGAACGGCACCGTCGAGGCCTTCGCGCCGTGGGACCGGGCCGGGCCCGGCGCGCTCGCGGCCCGCACCGCCGTCGCGCCGGCCTTCAGGCGGATCGGCGGCGGGCCGGGCGAGACCTCCGGCTCCGGCGGGACGACGTACACCCTGGGCCGGAACGGCGTGACCGGCCCCGGCCGGCCCGCCGTGTTCGGCGCCCGCACCACCGACCGGTACCACTTCCGAGGGAACGGGGACTGTTCATGCAGCGCGTGTGCTTCCTGCTGAGGGTCAGGGCGGACCGGCTCGAGGAGTACCGGGCGCGGCACGCGGCCGTCTGGCCGGAGATGCTCGACGCACTGAAGACGGCCGGTTGGCGCAACTACTCGCTGTTCCTGCGCGGGGACGGCCTGCTCGTCGGTTATCTGGAGACCGAGGACTTCGCCGCCGCCCAGGCCGGCATGGCCGCCACGGAGGTCAACTCCCGCTGGCAGAAGGAGATGGCGCCCTTCTTCGAGTCCCTGGACGGCGCCCGGCCCGACGAGGCCATGCGGCCGCTCACCGAAGTGTTCCACCTGGCCTGACCGGGAAGACACGCGGATGAGACCCTCGCTGACCGGTCCGGTGCGCACCCGACTGGACGCCCGCGCCCTGTACTTCGTCTCCTACGACGGTCTGGTCAACACCAACTCCTTCCAGAAACACGGGCTGTTGACCCACGGCCGTCACCAGTACGCCGTCTGGTACACGGCGAGCCGCGAGGCGGTCGTGGCCCGCCGCGAGCTCGGCACCACCGCCTGGTCGGCCGTCACCCTGCCGCACCGGCTGAAGGCCGACGACTCACACAACGTCATCTGCATGGGCGTCTCGCCGGTGGACGGCCGCCTGCACCTGAACCTCGACTCCCACAGCGACGGCTTCCACTACGTCAAGTCCGTCGCCGGACTCCTGGACGACACCTCCCGCACCGCCTGGGGCCCGTCCGCCTTCGGCACCGTACGGACCACCCTGGACGGCCTGCCGCTCACCGCACGGTTCACCTACCCGCAGTTCCTCACCACCCCCGAGGGCCTGCTCCAGCTGGCCTACCGGACCGGTGTCTCCGGGAACGGCCGCAACGCCCTCGCCGAGTACGACGGTTCCCGCTGGACCGCGCTGGGGGAGTGGTCCGGCGCCACCGGCACGTACACCAGCGCGCACGGCTCCAGCACCGCCCGCAGCATGTACCTGCACGGCCTCGACTACGACCGGCGCGGCCGGCTGCACGCCCTGTTCACCTGGCGGGAGCGGGACCCGGCCGTCCTCGCCGACGGCGGCGGACTGACCAACCACGACACCGGCTACGTCACCTCCGACGACCGCGGCCGGACCTGGCGCAACGACGCGGGCGCCGTGGTGGG
>NZ_JACBWZ010000203.1 GCF_013870595.1 Streptomyces sp. WELS2
GAGCCGGAAGCTCCGCCCCCGCACCCGCCCGTGCACGGCCGCGTTGGCCGCGAGTTCGGCGACGATCTGCTCCGCGCGGTCGATGACGGCCGGTGACAGCCCCCAGGCGTGCAGCTCCCCTACGGCGAGCAGCCGCGCCAGGCGGGCGCCACGGCGCGTGGAGGACAGCAGCTGGGAGAACGAATGTACGGTGACGTTGGGGAGTTGGGGTGTCGTGGGGGTCATGGGACCACCATGGCGGGCGCGCACACCGTTGTTCCAGAGCCGCACCCCGTACGCTGCGTCAGCGTACGGGCACTTTCGGTGGACAGTACGCAATCCCTGCCGTCACTGTGGGTGTTGTCGAGCGCGGGGGACGCAGCACGGAACGTACGCACCTGGAGGTGGCCGCGGATGACGCACGGCGGCGCGAGCGAGAACGATGACGACCTGGCGGTCTGCGAGGTGGAGCGGGAGCCCGATCCCTCCGACAGTCTTCGGACGTTCGGGGCGGTCGTCCAGGCCCTGCGCGAGCACGCGGGCCTGAGCCGGGAGGAGTTCGCGCGGTTGGTCCGGTTCTCCAAGCACACCGTGGAGTCCGTGGAGTTGGGCAGGCGCATGCCCGACGAGTCCTTCGTGGAACGGGCGGAGGAGGCCTCGGGCAACACGGGCGCGCTCCGCAGGGCCGCGAAGTTCCTGACGCGGGGGGAGGCGGGCCTCGCGGCGTGGTTCCGACGCTGGGCGAGGCTGGAGAAGGTCGCGGTGAGTCTGTGCACGTATGAGTGCCGGCTGGTGCCGGGGCTTTTGCAGTCGGCTGCGTACGCGAGGGCGGTGTTCGAGGGAACCGTACCTGTGGCGCCGGACGACCAGTTGCAGGACTTCATGGCCACGCGGATGGAGCGGCAGCGGATGCTGTTCGAGCGACCGACGACGCCGTTCAGCTTCATCGTCGAGGAGCATGTGTTCCGGCGGAGGTTCGGGGACGCCGAACAGATGCGGGAGCTACTCGACCATGTACTGGAGTTGAGCGCACCGCGCAATGTCACGCTTCAAATCGTGCCGCTGGAAGCCGGACTGCATGCGTGCCTGGACGGGCCGCTCCAGCTCATGGAGACTCCCAAGGGTCAGCGTCTCGCCTACTCGGAGGGGCAGCAGAACGGCCGCCTGATCTCCGATCTCAGAGAGGTGAGCCTACTGCAACAGCGCTATGACACACTGCGCTCGCAGGCCCTGAACGCCAAGTACTCACGGGGTCTGTTGGAGCAAATCCGAGGAGATCTATGAGCACGACGGAACTCGCCTGGTTCAAGTCCAGCTACAGCGGCAGCCAGGGCGACAGCTGCGTTGAAGTTGCCGTGACGGAGCAGGCCGTGCACGTGCGCGACTCCAAGGACGTCACGCGCCCGGACTTCGCCGTCGGGCGGGACGGTTGGGCGCGGTTCGTGCGGTACGCGGCCGGAGGCTGACGCGCGGGGGCGTGCCGTACGCGACGGTACGCCCCGCACGCCGACGATTTAGTAGCCATGTACATAGTAGCCATGTAACCTACTGGCATGAGCAAGGGTTCGCCGGGTCCGACACCCGGTTTCCTGGTGTGGCGGCTGGCCAACAAGTGGCGCGTCGCGGTCGATCGGGCGATGGCTCCACTTGGTCTCACTCACGCGCAGTACTCACTGCTCGCGTCACTGCACGGCATGCAGCGCGCCGGTGAGTCGCCCAGTCAGCGGCGACTCGCCGACCACACCGGTCTGGAGGCGCTGTACGTCTCGAAGCTGGCGCGCGTCCTGGAGTCGGCCGGTCTGATCGAGCGCACCCGTAATCCGCGCGACCCGCGCGCCGTACAGCTCGCCCTCACCGAGCACGGGGAGGCCGTCGTACGGCAGGCCATCGGGGTGGTGCAGGAACTGCTCCAGCAGTTGCTGGAGCCGCTCGGCGGCCTCGGCGCCCCGCGGACTCGGGCGTTCACCAACGAGCTGACGACCCTGCTCGACGTGCCTCTCGACCCATCCGTACCGCACGACCAGAGCACTCAGGGGGCAAGACCATGACCAGCACCGCGTCCACCACCGAACCCCTCGCCAACTCCCGTGACCTCGGCCTGGCCCACTACGCCGCCCGTGGCGTCCTGGAGCATGTCCTGGCCCGGCACGGCACGACGTTCCAGCAGCAGGTCGCCCTGCGCGCCGCCCTCACCGCCGGCGCCCCGCAGACACCGGACGATCTCGTCGCCGGGGTCCAGCACTCCCTCAAGGCCGATCCGGCAGGCATCCGTGCCACTCTCGACGAACTGCTCGCCAAGGGACTGCTCGAGGCGGACGGCCCGCACCTTCGCCCCACGGACGCGGGGCGCGGGCTGATCGCCGCCGTCGGTGAGGAGATCGCTCCTGTCAGCGCCCGCATCTGGAGCGGGATACCCACTGCCGACCTGGCCGCCACCGCCCGCGTCCTCGCCCTGGTCACCGAGCGCGCCAACGCGGAACTCGCGGCGATGACGGCCTGACCCGCCGGCCGTTCCTGTGACGCCGGCCGCTCTGGCGCTTCAGCGTTCGTCGGTCTGCCCGGTGCCCCGGCGCGGGCGCAGCAGGGTCGCCGCCATGAGCGCGGTGGCGGCCAGGCCGGCCGCCGCGATCGCCGACACCGCGGTGAAGCCCCGGTCGTAGGCGTGCTGTGCCGAGTGCAGCAGCTCGCGGGCGGTCGGGGACGGCACCTGTGCCATGACGTCCTCCGCCGCGGCGAACGACTCCCGGGCCCGGGCCCGTTGGCCTTCGGACAGACCCGGCACCCGGGGCAGGTCCGTGCGGTACACGGCGGTCAGGACGGTGCCCAGGACGGCGACACCGAGTCCCGCGCCGAGTTCGAAGGCCGTCTCCTGGATGGCCGCCGCCTCCCCGGACCGCTCGGGCCGCGCGGCGCCCATGATGGCATCGGCGCCCAGGGTCATGACGATGCCGGCGCCGTATCCCGCGGCGAGCAACGGGGCGAGCAGGACGCCGTAGCGCGCGGTGTCGCCGACGGCCGCGATGGCGGCGTACGCGACGGCGAACAGGGAGAGCGCGCCGGTCAGCGCCCAGCGGTTGCCCCATCGGTTCGCCGCCCAGGGCGCCGTGACCGCGCCGAGCGCGTTGGCGCCGGCCAACGGCATCAGCGCCATCCCGGCACGCGGCGGCGCGTACCCGCCCACCTGCTGGAGCCACTGGGTGAGGAAGAACAGCAGGGCGACATAGCTGCCGAAGCAGCCGATGACACACAGCGTGGCCGTGGTGAAACGGCGTTCGCGGAACAGGGCGAAGTCCAGCAGTGGGTCGGCGACGCGTCGTTGGCGCCGGACGAAGGCGTGGATCAGGGCGGCTCCGCCGAGCCCGGTGAGGACGATGACGGTGTTCAGCCCGGCGTGTTCGCCGGCCTGCTGGAGCGCGTAGACGACACCGGCCAGACCGGTGACCGACAGCACGACGCCAGCCACGTCCCAGCGGCGGGGTTCCGGGTCGCGTGACTCGGGGATGACGCGGGCGCCGACGGCCAGGAGGACGACGATCACGGGGACGTTGACGAGGAACACCGCTCCCCAGCCCCATTTCCCGGTGACCAGACCGCCCGCCAGCGGACCGATGGTGGCCCCGACGCTGTGCGCCGAGGTCCAGACGCCGAGGGCGACGGCGCGCTCGCGGTCGTCGGGGAAGACCACCCGGATGATGGCCACCGTGGACGCCATGATCATCGCCGCGCCGGCACCGAGCGCGGCACGGGCCGCGATGAGCTGTGTGGTCGAGGCCGAGAAGGCGGCCGCGGTGGAGGCGACGCCGAAAGTGAGGAAGCCGCTGAGCACCATGCGGCGCCGGCCGACGCGATCACCGAGGGTGCCGCAGGTCACCAGGAGGGCGGCGAGCGTCAGGGAGTAGACGTCGACGATCCACAGCAACCGGGCGGGGCTCGGCTCCAGGTCCCGGCTCAGGCTCGGCACCGCTACATGCAGGACGGTGAGGTCGATGCCGCACAGGAAGAGGCTGCCCGACACCACCGCCAGCACCAGCCACCGCTGTCTCGCGGGAAGGTTCGGCCGCGCGGGCTCCCCGGCGTTCGCCGGACGGCCCGCCCTCTTCTTCCCGTCGGCTGATCCGGCAGCGGCGGGTGCCTTGCTCTCCGTCATGGCCCCAGCGTCGGCAAGTACCAACTCCCGTCGCAAGTACGGTCATTCGTGTCACCTAGTACCAGGCTGTATACCCATGGAGGTCAGGGATGCGTTCCAAGATGGACGAAGCCTCGGATCACTGCGCGGTCGAGTTCGCCATGGAGTTGCTCGGCGGCCGCTGGAAACTGGCCATCCTCAAACAGCTGGTCTCGGGCACGCACCGGTTCGGCGAGTTGCGGCGTGCGCTGCCGGGTGTCACCCAGCGCATGCTGACCCGCCAGCTGAGGGAGCTGGAGGCGGACGGGCTGGTGGAGCGGACCGTGTACCGGGAGGTCCCGCCGCGGGTCGAGTACACCCTCACCGACGTGGGCCACACGCTGGACTCCATCACGGAGCAACTGGACGCGTGGGGCCGCTGGTACCGCGACACCGTGCGCCGTGAGGCCCCGCCCGGTACCGGTGCGTCCGACTGACCAGGTCACGGTGGCGGCGGGGAGGGTGAGGTGGTGAGGTCGAAGACCTTGCCGGGGGCGATCCGGCCGGTCGGGACGCGGTCGATCAGGCCGGGCCGGCAGCGGCGCACGGGGGCCGGGCCGCCGCGCGGGCCGGCGTGGGAGAAGAAACAAACGCTCCCGGCACGAGGACGCCTACGGCTCCCGCCACGAGACCCGGGGCAGCGAGGGCCGGCCGACCGTGGACCGGGCCTTCACCCCCCGGCCGCGGTGTCATCAGTCCGCCAGGGCCGGTGCGAGAGGCCATTCACGCGGGGAAAACGCAACTTCGACAAGGGCCGCGCGGGCGGCTACCTTCGGCTGGTCTTCGGCGGTTGCCCACGGCCGCGCGGGGGTTTCCCGCGCCGCGCCGTCCGCCGAACCGGGTGCGCATCAGGCACCCCCGGCCAGGAAGAGACGCATGCCCCACCTCGCCCTGTACACGTTCGGCGTCCTCAAGTCACCGCTCGCGGATCCCGCACCCGCCACGCAGGAGTTCTACGACATCGGCGGGGCCGTCTACCGGCAGATCAGCCGGCAGCCCGGATACCTCGGGCACGCCGAAGCGGTGGACGGCGACCGGGGCGTGCTCTTCGGAGCCGACTGGGGTGCGTGGGGGGAGTTCGCCGTACCGGCCTGGTACGACAAGGGGCGTACGGCCAAGACCACCGCCCTGGCCGCGAGCCTCTCGCTCTGGACCGGCCTGCGCCCCGCCTTCGACGCCGTCTACACCGGCCCGCACCGTGAGGCGCTGAAGCGGCGTCACGACTGGTTCGAGCGGGCAGCGCACCCGAATCACGTGTTCTGGTGGGTCCCCGACGGCGTCACCCCCACCTGGCGGGACGGGGTCGCCGGACTGGAACACCTCCACGAGCACGGCTCCACGCCGCACGCCTTCACCTTCCGCCACCCGTTCGCCCCGGACGGGACTCCGGCGGTAGCGGTCAGCCGCAGTCCTTCCCGTTCAGCGTGAAGGCCGCGGGCGTCCCGGCGGGCGTGCCCGTGCCCTGGAATCCGAAGCTCACGCCGGAGCCCGGCGGGATCGCGGCGTTGTGCGCGACGTTCGCGGCGGTGACGTCGGGTCCGCTCTGCGAGACGGTGGCGTTCCAGGCGTTCGTCACCTTCTCGCCGCCCTTGAACGAGAAACCGAGCCGCCAGCCGTCGACGGCCGCCGCACCGGTGTTGCGCACACCGACATCGGCGGTGAAGCCACCGTTCCAGGTGCTGGTCACGCTGTAGGTCACGGCGCACGGGGCGGACGGGGACGTCGGCGTCGGGGTGGGCGTCGGAGTGGGCGTGGGCGTCGGAGTGGGCGTGGGGGAGGGCGTAGGAGTCGGAGCAGGTGTGGGCGTCGGCGTGGTGCCGTCGGGCTCCGCCCCCCACTGCGTGTCCGAACCCTCCGCCAGCACGATGTGCGGCGCGTCCACCGGCGTACTGCCCGGCGTCGTCGGGATCCCCTGGTACGACCAGTCGTCCGCGGGGTTCCACGCCCCGGCCGAGGTGATGCGGAACTGCACCTCCTTGCGGTACGCCGACTGGCCCGCCGGCGCGATCACCGTGTTGGAGCAGTCCACGGTGACGAAGTAGACGTCGCCCTCGAAGTGCGTCGGACCGGACACCTTGCCGCACTTGTTGTAGTTGGTGGTCGTGCTGATCCGGTCGGGCGTGACCCCGCCGCCGAGGGTGAAGTAGTAGCGCAGGGAAGCGTGTGTCAGCGCGCGTGCGGGCCACGCCGATTTGTTGATCAGGTACGCCTTGATCTCGGTGAAGCCGGGACCCGAGGCGTTCACGGACGCCTGGACCGAGATCTCGGGCCCGTCCGGCTTCTCGGCCTGCGGGAAGCCGGCGAGCGGGCTGCCGCCGTACTCGGCGTACAAACGGGCCAGGGCGCCCGTGAAGGCCGCGTTGTAGTCGGTGGCCACCTCGTTGTTCACGTAGTTGGACCGGTCGTCGGTGTACGCGTCGTCCGCCGCGCTCGGCCCGCCGACCAGCGCGCCGTACAGGACGTGCCGGTTGTCCACCGGGCTGGTGAGCTGATCGGTCCACGAGCCGTGACCGGTGCGGTGGTGCGGCTTCGTCGGCGGGTTCGCGCCGAAGCCGACGACGTAACTGGACTTGCGCGGGTTGTCGCCGAGCGCGTAATCGATCTGCCGGACCGCGAAGTCGTGGTAGCGGGCCTTGCGCACCGGGTCGCCGGTCAGCCAGTCGGAGTACGACAGCGCGGCGAACGCGGTGTTGGCGGCGTACCGCAGCGATCCCCAGCTGTCGAGGACCGCCTGCCCGCCGGGCGAGTAGCGCACCTTGGTCCCGTCGACACCGACCGTCCACCAGTCCAGCCACCGGTTGGCGTCGTCGACGTACCGCTGCTTGCCGGTGAGCTGGGCGAGCAGCACGTACGCGGGCCGTGCCATCGGCATGACTTCGGCCGGCCCCCAGAGCTCGGCCGGAGCGCCCGCCGGTCCCGGAGAAGTCCCAGGGATGTTGCCGCCTCCCTGGCCGACCCGCTTCACCGCAGGCCGGCCAGGGGGGAGCGGCACCGGCACCTCACATGTTGATCATGTGGCCGGCCAGGCCGTGGATGGCCTCCTTGACCGCCTCGCCGAGCGTCGGGTGCGCGTGCACGTTGCGGGCGACCTCGTGGACCGTCAGGTCCCACTGCTGGGCCAGGGTCAGCTCCGGGAGCAGTTCGGTGACCTCGGGGCCGATGAGGTGGGCGCCGAGCAGCTCGCCGTGCGTGCCATCGCTGATGATCTTGACGAAGCCGACGGGGTGGCCCAGGCCGTGCGCCTTGCCGTTGGCGGTGAACGGAAACTTGGCCACCTGGACGTCGAAGCCCCGCTCACGGGCCTGGGCCTCCGTCCAGCCGAAGCTGGCCACCTGGGGCTGGCAGTAGGTCGCCCGCGGAATCATGGTGTAGTCCAGCTCCATGGTCTCCGCGTCCGCGATGGTCTCCGCGGCCACCACGCCCATGGACTCGGCGGCGTGCGCCAGCATCAGCTTGGCGGTGACGTCACCGATGGCGAAGATGTGCGGCACGCTGGTCCGGCACCGGCCGTCGACGTCGATGGCGCCGCGCTCGGTGAGGCGGACCCCGGTGTTCTCCAGGCCGTAGCCCCGCACGTTCGGCGCGAAGCCGATGGCCTGGAGCACCTTGTCGGTCTCCAGGGCCCGGCGCTCGCCGTTCTTGTCGACGGTCACCCGGACCCGCGGCCCCGAGTCGTCGATGCTCTCCACGGCCGTGCCGGTCAGCACCTCGATGCCGAGCTTGCGGTAGTGCTTCGCCAGTTCCTTGGAGATCTCCTCGTCCTCCAGCGGGACCATGCGGTCGAGGAACTCCACGATGGTGACGTCCACGCCGTAGCTGCGCAGCACGTAGGCGAATTCCACACCGATGGCGCCGGCGCCCGCGATGACGATGCTGTCCGGCAGCGTCTCGCTGAGGATCTGGCTCTCGTAGGTGACCACACGGTCCGACAGCGAGGTGCCGGGCAGCAGCCGGGGCGTGGCGCCCGCGGCGATGATGCAGTGGCCGAAAGTCACCGCTTCCGTGCGCCCGTCCGGGTAGGTCACCGTCAGACTGTGGTCGTCGGTGAAGACACCCCGCCCCTCGAACTGGGTGATGGCGTTCTTCTTCATCAGATAGTGAACGCCCTTGACCCGGCCGTCGGCGACCTTGCGGCTGCGCTCGTGGGCGACCCGGTAGTCCGCGGACACGTTGTCGCCCACGGAGATCCCGTACGCCTTGGCTTCGTTCGTGACGAACTGCACCATCTCGGCGTTGCGCAGCAGCGCCTTGGAGGGGATGCAGCCGACGTTGAGGCAGACACCTCCCCAGTAGCGCTCCTCCACCACCGCGGTGGACAGGCCGAGTTGTGCGCTGCGAACCGCCGCGGTGTAGCCGCCCGGGCCCGCTCCTAGAACAACGACATCGAAATGTTGGCTCACAAGGAGTTGATCCTCGTCCGGCTGCCGCATCCCGCGCAACCCACTCGAATCGGCCCCGGGGACCGGCCGGTTGGATGGTGAGGCTACCAACAGCCGATCGGTTTTCCGGGAGTGATCTTCGACACGTTCTTTCTGGAGGCGGCCCGTCCGGTGCCGTGATAGGTATTGATCGGCCGTGGCGGAATGCCTACACATCGTGGCTGAAAGCTGCGAGCGGCTGCAGAGCAACGTGTCTAAGGGGGATAGGCGACGTGCCTGACGGTACGGAGAACAGTTGTGTCCGGGTGCTCCCGGGGGGCAGATCGAGCGGATGCGCCGCCGCCCTCCGCGCGGCCGCCCCGGCTCACCCGGCGCCACCGGCCGAGCAGGCCGGC